>JBDTMW010000183.1:0-5103 GCA_039934065.1 Actinomycetota bacterium
TCAGCCAGATCCTGGACTGGCTCAAGACCGACGGGGTGGCCGCTGCCTACGCCGCCAGTCCAGACAGCCGGCGCATCTGATGCCGACCCCCGACGGCGACCCGTTACCTCACCAAAGCGACCAGCTCCTGCGTGACTGACTCCATGGCGTCGCGGGACATCGTCCACAGCCGAGCGGTGACCCCGGCCGATATTTTGTTGGGTCTGACGGGAGGACTCGCCGGTTTGCTCGGGGTAATCTGTCCCGACCAAGATCGCAATCGCGGGATCGGTCTGGCCTGAGTAAGGGCCGGCCCACCGAGAGGAACGCCCATGCGCACCGACGTTTCCACCGGTCCGACAACCGAGGTCAGGCTGGTGGCCCCGATCACCGGGGTGATCGTCCCGATTGAGCAGGTTCCGGACCCGGTGTTCGCGCAGAAGATGATCGGCGAGGGGATCTCGATCGACCCGCTCAGCGACCGGCTTCTCGCCCCCTGCGACGGCGTCGTCGCCACGCTCCACCCGTCGCACCACGCGGTCACGATCCGCACGTCCGAGGGGCTCGAGGTGCTGCTCCACATCGGTCTGGACACCGTCCAGATGCGCGGCGAGGGCTTCACGCCGAAGGTTTCTGTGGGCGACCATGTCACGACCGGCGACGAGCTGATCACCTTTGACATGGACAAGGTCGCCACGAACGCGAGAAGCCTGCTGACCCAGATGGTGATCGCGAACTCCGACTTGCTGACCTCATTCACGGCACGGACGGGTCAGGTCACGGCCGGCTCGGACGTCGCCGCTGAGCTCAGTGTGGCCGCGGGAGAGGTGGCTGACTCCGAGGCCCAGGGCAGGAGCGTCACATCCGCGGCGATTCTCGTGCCGAACGTCACCGGACTGCACGCGCGCCCGGCGGCCGTCCTCGCCAACATGGCCAAGAAGTTCGACAGCCGGATCCGTCTCCAGCGCGGCGACAGCCAGGCCAACGCCAAGAGCGTCGTCGCGATCATGGGCCTCGAAGTCAGCTACGGCGACAAGGTCCAGCTCGTCGCCACCGGGAGCGACGCCGATAAGGCCGTCGCCGCGCTTGCCGTCGCCATCACCGATGGGCTGGGCGAAGAGGGTGCGGTCGCCATCGCCGCCCCGGCGAGCGTCGCCACCTCCGCGGGGTCCCAGCCTGCTCCCCGGCTCCGTTCGGACGACCCCGACGTCCTGCTCGGCGTCGCTGCCTCCCCGGGTCTCGGCGTCGGCACCGTGGTCCAGGTGCGTCGCCAGGACATTACCGTCGTCGAGGAGGCAAAGGACCGGCACCAGGAACGTCGAACGCTCAACGCCGCGATCGACCGGGCCGCCGTCCAGCTCCAGGCGCTCGAGGACCGGCTCAAGGGTGAGGCCGACCCGAGCAAGGCCGCGATCTTCGCCGCCCACCAGGAGATCCTCGGTGACCCTGACCTGTTGGACATCGCCGCGAGCGCGATCGACAAGGGCAAGAGCGCCGCCTTCGCCTGGCGCCGCGCCTACCTTGTCTACGCCGACCAGCTGGCCGGGCTGAAGAACGAGGTGTTGGCCGGGCGGGCCAACGACGTCCGCGACGTCGGCCAGCGAGTCCTCGAGGAGATCACGGGACAGCGCAGCGAGAAGGCCGAGCTGCCTGCCGGGACGATTCTCATCGCTGAGGACCTCACTCCCTCCGATACGGCCACGCTCGACCGGACCAAGGTCGTCGGGTTCTGCACCACCGGCGGCGGCGCTTCGTCGCACGTGGCAATCATCGCGCGGTCCCTCGACATCCCGGCAGTTGCCGGCGTCGAGCCCCGTGCCCTGGACATCCCCGACGGCACCCGGGTCATCCTCGACGGCGCCAAAGGGACGCTGCGGCTGAACGCCTCCGATGCCGAGGTCGAGCGAATCAAGGGACGCCAGGCTCGGCAGGCGGAGCGCCGGGCCGTCGAACTCGCTCACATGAACGAGCCGACCATCACCACCGACGGTCACCTCGTCGAGATCGTCGCGAACATCGGTGGTGTCGACGACGCGCGCACTGCCATGACCAAGGGAGCCGACGGCGTTGGCCTGCTGCGTTCCGAGTTCGTCTTCATGGGCCGCTCGTCGGCGCCCACCGAGGACGAGCAGACCCAGATCTACCGTGACATCGCGGCCTCCCTCAAACCGGGCCAGCCACTCGTGATCCGGACCCTCGACGTCGGCGGTGACAAGCCGTTGGCGTACCTGCCGATGGCCCGCGAGGAGAACCCCTTCCTCGGTGAGCGCGGCATCCGGATCGGCCTGGACCGTCCGGAGATCCTGCGCACCCAGGTGCGGGCGATCCTTCGCGCAGCCGACGCGGGGGCACGGATGCACGTCATGTTCCCGATGGTCGCGACGATGCAGGACTGGCGTCTGGCCAAGGCGGTGTTCGAGGAGGAACGCGAACGTCTCGGCGTGGAACCCATCCCCGTCGGGATCATGGTCGAGGTCCCGTCGGTGGCCGTGATGGCGCCGCAGTTCGCGGCAGAGGTTGACTTCTTCTCGGTCGGGACCAACGACCTCACCCAGTACACGCTGGCCATGGACCGCGGGCACCCGAAGCTGGCTGCCCAGGTCGACGGGCTCAACCCCGCCGTGCTCCGGCTGATCGCCCAGAGCGTCACCGCTGCGCATGCCGCCGACCGCTGGGTCGGAGTGTGCGGCGGTATGGCGTCCGATCCGCAGGCAGTTCCGCTGCTGGTCGGCCTCGGCGTCGACGAGCTCAGCGTGAGCATCCCGGCGATTCCCGCCGTCAAGGCGCAGATCCGTCTGCTCTCCCTGGCCACCTGCCAGGACCTGGCCGCCCGGGCCCTCGACCTGAGCTCCGCTGCCGAGGTCCGTGCCCTGGTGCCGGACGACGACGACACCTGAACCGCTCGCACACCTGAACTGCCCTCCAACGGAACCGCTCTCCATTTGACCGTGCACGAAAGGAAACTTTGATGGCTACCGTGACGGCCCAGGAGCCGACCAGTCCCGAGGCGCCGCACCGAGACAGCATCGGCAGCAACGTGTTCGGCTTCATGCAGAAGCTCGGCAAGTCGCTGATGCTGCCGGTGGCGGTGCTGCCGGTCGCCGGCATTCTGCTCGGTGTCGGCGGGGCGGTCCTGAACGGCGCCCAGCAGAACAATTGGGACCTGCCGTCGTTCGTTCGGATCACCCTGGAGATCATGCGTGCCTCCGGCGACCCGATCTTCGGGGCACTGCCGCTGATCTTCGCCATCGGCGTGGCGCTCGGCATGGCCAAGAACGACGGCGTCTCGGCCCTCGCGGCGACCGTGGGCTACCTGGTGATGATTGCCACGATGGGAGTCATCGGGGTCGAGCGCGGAATCATCGACCTCAAAGCCGACCCCTTCACCATGCTGGGGATCCCGACGGTGAGTACCGGCGTCTTCGGCGGCATCCTCGTCGGGCTCGCTGCTGGGCTGCTCTTCAACAAGTACTACCGGATCTCGCTGCCGCCATACCTCGGGTTCTTCGCCGGCAAGCGCTTCGTGCCGATCGTGACCGCCTTCGCGGCCATCATCATCGGCGTTATCCTCAGTTTCGTCTGGCCGCCCATCCAGAACGTCATCGACAGCTTCTCGGTCTGGGCCTCGGGCAGCTCGGCGCCGCTGGCCGTCTGGATCTACGGGACCGTTGAGCGGTCTCTGCTCCCGTTCGGTCTGCACCACATCTGGAACGCGCCGTTCTTCTACGAGGTCGGGTCCTGCAAGAACGCGCTCACGGGAGCGATCGACCACGGCTGGCTGACCTGCTTCCTGGACGGAGACCAGAACGCCGGCAAGCTCGGCGGCGGCTTCCTGTTCAAGATGTTCGGCCTGCCCGGCGCCGCGCTGGCCATCTGGCGCACCTCCAAGCCCGAGAACCGGGTCAAGGTGGGCTCGATCATGCTGTCTGCAGCGCTCACGTCTTTCCTCACCGGCATCACCGAGCCGCTCGAGTTCGCCTTCCTCTTCGTTGCTCCTGTGCTGTATGTCGCGCACGTCATCATGGCCGGCGCCGCCTTCCCGCTGATGTATGTCCTGGGCGGTCGCCTGGGCTACACGTTCTCGCACGGGTTCATCGACTACGCGCTCTATTTCCCTCTCGCAGCCAAACCGTGGCTCGTGCTCGTGCTCGGACCGCTCTACTTCGGCCTGTACTACGTCGTCTTCCGAGCCCTCATCGTCAAGCTGAACCTCAAGACTCCCGGCCGCGAGGCCGAGGAGGTCGACCGCGGGGACATGATCGAGGATCTCGCGCACGGGTTCACCCAGCAGCTGGTGCTCGCGTTCGGCGGCAAGAGCAACATCAAGGACCTCGACGCCTGCATCACGCGGCTGCGGGTCGGCGTGGTGGACATCAAGAAGGCCGACCAGAAGAAGCTCAAGGCGCTCGGTGCCGCCGGCGTGCTGCTCGTCGGCAGCAATATGCAGGCCATCTTCGGAACCCGGTCGGAGAACCTCAAGACCGACATGGAGGAGTACCTCAAGATCGCCGGGGACGAGGCCGAGCTGACGGAGGCGTCAACACCGGACGTCTCCTACGAGACCAAGCAGATCCGGCCCAAGCTGCGTGACCCGGAGGCCGCGCAGAGGGCGCGCGACTACATCGCGGGGCTCGGCAGCCGCAGCAATATCGTCAAGGTCGAGTCGGCTGCCGAGACACGGCTGCGCGTGGTCGTCCGTGACCCCAAGGCCGTCGATGAGGCCGCGCTCACCTTGGCCGGCATCACCGGCGTGGTCGCCGTGGGTGATGACACCTTGCACCTGATCGCAGGACTCAACGCCGACCAGTATGCCGAGGAGATGCGCGGACAGCTGGCCAGCGCGCTCGCGCGAGTCTGAGCGGCACCTCATCGGCTCCGAAGTCGCCAACGGATTGCGGCGCGGGTGTCGAGCCTGACCGAACCACGGTGGCGTGGCCGCGACAGCGGGACGTGCGGGCTAGTGTCACGTTTATGTACTGCTTGCCTGCGTTCCACGACCGGATGCCCACGATCAAGGCGATCATGGTCTCCACCCTGGGCGCCTGATGCGTGTCGTCGTCGCTCTCGGTGGCAACGCGTTGATGGAGCGCGGCGCTCCGATGACCGTGCGGAACCAGCGTGCCA
>JBDTMW010000184.1:0-5096 GCA_039934065.1 Actinomycetota bacterium
CGGCTGGGCGCACGTCACCAACATCACTCCCGTCGCCGTGCCCACCGGCGGGGGGTTGTCCATGGCGGCCGGCTCCGGCGGGCTGGTAGTGGCCGCCCTCGCGTTCGACCAGCTCGCGTTCTCCCCGCTGCTGCTCCGCCCGATTTCAGCCAAGAGCTGGAGTCCTGACACCACGCCCGGCGCTCTCGCGCCAGGGCGACATTCGGTTGCGATCAGCCCGCGCAGCGTCACCGCGGTACTCCGTGCACGAGGCGGAACCGTTGTTGAGAAAGGAAAGCAAGGCTGGCGCGTCCTCACCGATGCCGCACGGCTGGCACCCGGTCGGCACCTTCAGCTAGATGGCGTCGGCTGGGGCACGGACGGACGGGGGTGGCTGACCGGCCACGGACCTGCCGGCTCGCCTGTGGCCTTCACCACAGGGGACTTCGGGGCCACCTGGGCCGCAGTCGGCGGGCTCGGCTCCGATGACGTCGCCGCGCTGACGCCCTGCGGAGGCGAACAACAGTGGACGATGCCGGTGATACGGGCGCACGGGACCGTTGCGCTTGCCGCCACCACCGATGGTGGAGTCACCTGGGTGACGGGCGCGTCGTTGACACTGCCTGCAGGCGTGCCAGCGTGGGGTTGCCATGGCCGAGAGGTGTGGATGCTCGGCGGCGCGGCGGACAGCAACGATCCAGCGGACCGTCAGGCGGGCGGGGACAGCGTCTACTCCTCGTTGGACGCGGGGACTACGTGGACGAAGCAAGGCCCGGCTCCAGCCGGAGCCAGCGACCTGGTACCCACCGGAGACCACGGGGGTTTCGCCACCTCCGCAACGAGCAAGGGGCCGGTCCTGTGGGCCGTTCGCCGTGACGGTGCGTCTTTCACCCCCATCGCGCTTCCGAGCTGGGTTGCAACCGTTGGGCAGCAGTCGACGCCGCAGTCCTGAACACCACAGGAGTGACCGCGGCGGGGTGCCAGAACGACGTCCTTGAGGGTCAGCCGCCGGTCGCGGGGCTGGCGACGAAGGATGTGGTGAGGGCGCTGCACACTGCCGCCAGAGCCACCCAGGCCCACCAGAGCGAGACGATCCCGACTTGCCAGTTCTCGGTGACTGTGTACCTGCCCAGCCGACCCCGGTTCCACATCGAGACACCCAGGAACAGAGTCAGAACCAGGTGGAAGAGGTTGGCCCCGGCCAGGAGATACATCGTCGACGCATAGGCGCTGTCCGCAATCGCGAAGGGGAAGTTGGTGATCTGGACGACCTGCCCGACACTGACCACCAAGAGCAGGAGCACGCCTACAGCGCTGGCCAGGACGAGCCTGGCGCTGTCACCGCGGCGGATGCCCCTCTCTCCCCAGCGGAACACAACCGCACTCAGGACGAGACCAGCTGCGAGCAGCCACGAGGTCCAGATCGGCGCCGTCGCAGAACTCTGTGGCACCCACGCGCCCTCGGTGTTCAAGCCCCGTAGGTAGCGGTAGCCGAACAGCATCGCGGCCACGAAAGAGGCATCTGCCACGATGATGAGCCCGACGCCCAGACGCCACCGCCGCCCCACGACGTCGACGTCCTCGCGGTGAATCGGCGTGCCGGGGGCTGTCGTTTCGCTCATGGTGGTCATGGCAGGGCTCCTTCGGTGCTCTCGTCATGACCAGCACTGCCGACGTTCGCCGGTTCGAGCTCATGTTGCGGTTCTGGTTCCTCGACAGCCGCGAAGGGTTCCTCGCCGTAGCCATAGGCATCCGAGGTCACGACCGGCAGAACCTCGAAGTTCTCCAACGGAATGGGGTTGGGCACCGTCCACTCCAGCGTCTTGCTGCCCCACGGGTTGGACGGCGCCAGCACGCCGTGCCGCCACGAGCTGATCACGGCATACAGCAGGAAGAGCATTCCGATCCCGATGGCGTAGGCGCCCATGGTCGAGACGAAGTTGCCTACCTGCAGCAGGTTCTCGTAGGTGAAGACTCGGCGCGGCTGGCCTGCCAGACCCACCGCAAACATCCCCATGAAGGTGACGTTGAAACCAATCTGCACCAGCCAGAAGGAGATGAAACCGAAACGCTCGTTGAGCATCCGGCCGGTCATCTTCGGGAACCAGAAGGCCAGTGCGCCAATCGCACCGGTCAACCCCGCACCCATGAGCGTGTAGTGGAAGTGGGCAGTGACGAACATGGATCCGTGAAGGGCATAGTCCAGCGGGACATCGGACAGGTAGAGACCGGTGATACCGCCGATGATGAAGTTCCACAGCATCGCGTATGTCGACATCATCGGCAGCCGGGTCCAGATCCGTCCGCGCCAGATCGTGCCCAAGATGACAAGGAAGAGCATGCCGGTGGGTATGGAGATCATCTCCGTGGTCAGCATGAAGGCCCCGTTGAGGTTCGGTGCCCAGCCGGAGGCGTACATGTGGTGCGCCCACACCATGACGCTGAGAACGGAGATGCCGACGATGCCGAGCACCGCGGTATTGAAGCTGAACAACGGTTTGCGGGAGAACACCGCAGTCAGCTCCATCAGTGCGGCAATGGCCGGGATCAAGATCACATAGACCTCGGGATGTCCCATCAGCCAGAACAGGTTTGCATACAACCAGGGGCTTCCGCCGCCGGAGGCGATGTAGAACTGCGCCCCCATGGTGCGGTCAAGTCCAAGCATGACCTGTGACGCCATGAACATGGGGAATGCGGGGATGGCCAGGCCGACGCTGGCGACCACCCCGTAGACGAAGATCGGTGTCCGGTTCCACGTCATGCCGCGAGCCCGCATGGTCAGCACGGTCGTGGTGATGTTCGCGCCGGCAATGGCACTTGAGATCGCAAAGATGATGATCGTCATCATGTACGCGTCCATGCCGGGGGGCGCCTGGTCGGCCAAGGGGGCATAACCGACCCAGCCGGTGGGGATGCCACCCAGGAACGCTCCCGACAAGAAGATCGGCACCACAGCGACGATCAGCCACAGGCTCAGGGCGTTCAGGCGCGGGAAGGCCATGTCCCGGGCGCCGATCATCAACGGCATGATGAAGTTTCCGAACGGGCCGGTCACCATGATGATCGTCGCGATGATCATGATCAGGCCGTGCAGGCCGACGACCGCGTTGTACTGCTGCGGGCTGAGAAAGCTGGAGTTCGGGCTGATCAGGTTGGTGCGGATCAGCATGGCCATGGTGCCGCCGACGCCGAACAGGACCATGGTCAGCACGAGGTACTGGATTCCGACGACCTTGTGGTCGGTGGTGAACCGGAAGTAACGACGGATCCCCTGGTCCTTTCCCGCGAGGAAGAGCTCGTCCTCGGGGCTGAGGTCGCGGCCCAGCATCCAGCGGAAAGGCCCGTTGAAGGCACCGATCCCGGCCATGAAACCGACCGCCCAGCACACCATCGTGATGACCGTGACCTGGTCGGGGCCGAAGTCGTCCTCATCCAGAAAGTGGCCAGCGATGGCCCACCCCACGAGGGCGAGCACAAAACCACCCCCGGCCGCCGTGACGATGTTGAGACGGCGCATCAGGCCGCCCCCGGTGGCGGGAAGTCCAACCACGCGTTCGGTATGCAGGGTGCTCACGCTGCTTCCCTTCGTCGCCTGTTCGTCATCACGACGCCCGACTCTGTTGGCCGGCGATCCAGGCAGCAAAGTCGGTGCTGCTCACGACGTGGGCCTGGGTCTCCATGTGCGCATGCAGCAGCCCGCACAGCTCGGCGCAGCGCACCGTGAAGGTGCCCAACCGGTCCGGTACGACGCCGGTCTTCGTGACCTCCCCGGGGTTGGCGTCGACCTTGATCCCCATCTCGACGACCCAGAAGGAGTGGATGACGTCCTTGCTCGTGACGTGGAAGACCACTGGGCGGTCCACCGGAAGGTACAGCTGGTCGGACTCGACGTTGCCGTTCTGCGGGTAGCTGAAGGTCCACACCCATTGCTGGCCGATGACGTCCACGACCATCGCATTCGGGGCGGCGGCCTCGGCGGAGAGGCTTTGCATCTCGCCGAGCCCCCAGATCAGCACGAACACGGTCAGCATTGACGAGACCACCATCCACGTCGCAGTGACCCGCCCGTTGCCCCGGATCGGCGGGCCGTCGCCGATGGGCGGCTCCGAGCCCCGTGAGCGCCATGCGATCAGGCTGTAGACCCCAATCGCCAGCACGACAGCCATCACCGGGGCGGCGGCAACCGAGAAGATCGTCATGGTGCTCTCGACCGCACGCATGGTCGGTGAAGCAGCAGGACCCATCAGCCTTGCGGGCACGATGAGGGCGAAGATGGTCAGAACCACTGTGAGGCCCAGCCAGATCCAGACAATCCGCTTGATCTCGACCCGCTGCCACCACGTGCGGATCTGCGCAGTCACGGGCTCGGTCTGGTCCATCAGCGGATGCCTCTCGGTGCGCGGCAGCTAGGGACGGGGTTCATGCGACGGTGAACGTTCCGGACATGTACCCCCGGGCCGACATGGGGCCGCCGAACTTGGCGTAGGTGCCGTCCCCGCACGGGTACTCGCAGTTCCACACATACTCGCCGGGGCCACCGGTGACGAAGGAGAAGGTAACGACGTAGGGAGGCGGGTAGTCCGAGCCGGGAGCCGCCGGTGTGTCCTCGGGCACAGCCGGCAGCGGGATACTCACGAACAGCGGGTCCTGGTTGGTGGGCAACGCGTGAATGGTGAAGGTGTGCCCGATGGCGTCCGGGTTCGAACCGGTCTCTGTCTTCCCGTCGACAGTCATGGTCCCGTCGACGGTTCCATGGACCTTTGCGAACCACGGGTTGGTGATCTTCTCGCCGCCGTCATACTGCTTGATCGTGACCGTCACCAGGGAATGGGCAGGCACGCTGAGATTGGTGGTCGGCCCATAGCTGACCCAGTCGGGTTCGCTGCCCCCGTCCGGACCGTGCTCGCCGGCCATGCTGTCCGGGTAGGTGGCCAGCTCCATGAACGCATGCGGCAGAACTCCGACCGGCGTCTGTGCCGTCCCCTTGACCGTGGCTTTGAGCAATCCCGGAGTCGTGCCGGCACGAGCGAGTGTTGTTCCTGCCAGGACCACCACCAGAACGCCGGCCGCCACTGCCCCCGATGCCTTGAGATAGACGCCTAATGTCCCCATTG
>JBDTMW010000185.1:0-5075 GCA_039934065.1 Actinomycetota bacterium
GGCTACTGACCGATGGCGGCGCAGTCGTCCACGACGGTCCTGGCCTGCGCAGCCAGCGACTGGGCGGCCGCCTGGAAGTCGGTGGCGGGGTCGGGGCTGACCTTCTGCAGCGCGGTGATGCTCTCGGACAGCTTCTGCAGGTTCGCACCGATCGGCAGGGCTGCGTTCTTCTTGGCCAGAGTCTCGACATCGGCGGCGATCGGCCCCAGCTGTGCGACAGCGTCCGCCTGGGTGATGGAGCCTCGCGCAACGTTCGTGCCGACCTCAGCGGCGCTCTTTACCGAGCCTGTGACCTCAAGACACACCGAGGCCGTCTTGGCCTTGTCGACCAGTGAGAGCCCGCTCCCATCCCCGGATTTGCTGCAACCGGTCAGGGCAAAGACGCTGACGATGAGCACTGAGACGACGCGAACACGACTGCGCTGACGAATAAGCATTCGTCGACTATTGCAGGAGGAAGTCGACCGCTTGCGCGGCGGTCCAGCCGCCCGCACGTTCCGAGAGCATCTGGGTGACGCCGTCGAGGTCAGCGCCGAGGGTGGCGATTGGCGCCTCCTGGTATCCGTCGCGACGTGTCTGGCCCAGCCCCACATTGGCGGTGAGGCCGTTACACAGGCACTTGCGTCCAACCGTGTCGGCGATGTCCCCGCCCTTGCGGACATACATGTGGACGGGCTCGGCCGGGCACCGGTACCCCAGCGTTCCGGGCTCTTTCTCATACGGCACGCGGAGGTAGCTCAGGTCGCACAGACGCGGCCGGGCGGCATACGTGTCCGGCTCGGAGAGGCTTCCCGGCACTGACGCGACCTTGAACGGGAACCCGGTCGGTGAGGCCAGCGGGTCGGTCCGCACCTCGAGCTCCCCTACAGCGAGCTCGGCCAGCATGGCTTCGCGCCTGGCCGGCTCGATCCCGGACTCGGCGCAGAGCGCGAACAGCGTGCCCACCTGTACCCCGGCCGCGCCCTCGGCCAGAGCCTGCTTGACCTGCAGGGCCGTGGAGTATCCGCCGGCCAGCCAGAAGGGCAGCCCGACTGCGGCGACCTTGGCCAGATCGGCGTCGTCACGCGGGCCGAAGACCGGCTGCCCGTCGTCATCCAGAACAAGGCGGCCGCGTGGAGGTGCGTTGTGCCCGCCGGCTCGCGGACCCTCGACGACGAAGCCATCCGGACGGGTCGAGTCCTCACGTGCCAGATAGGCAGCCAGCACGTGTGCGGACACGATGGCCAGGAAGTGAGGCCGTGGCAGCGGAGCCAGCCCGCCGCCGGTGAGGGCCTCAGGATCCAGCCCCACGCTGTATGCCGTGGTCGCCCCGTCCACGTCAAGGTCCAGCGAGCACTTCTCGTGCTGCGCCAGGTGGTTGAGCAGCTGAGGGATCTCGCTGGGAATCCCGGCGCCCATCAGCACGTAGTCGACTCCGGCGAGCATCGCGCCATAGGCGGCACTCGGCGTGGCCATCTGGACCTTCTCCAGGAAGTTGATGCCGACCACACCGTGGTGGCCTTCCTTGGCCAGCCACACCTCGGCGAAGTTGGCGACGACCGACAGCTCGAGGCAGGTGACACTGGGGCTCATGCTCAGCTTGTGCACGGGAACGTACGACTCACCAGGTGCTCGGCCACCCTCGCGGAAATGACGGCGCAGCACCCGCTCGGCCATGGCCGGGACCGGGAAGTGCTCCAGGGCGCGCCTCACGTCGCCGTTCGCGTCACCGTCCTGGAGTCGCCGGGCGATCACGACGTCCAGCGCGGTACCCGAGACGACGCCGAGCTGCCCGGACTGCGACACCGCTCGCGCCATCTGCCAGGACGACACTGCGACACCCATACCGCCCTGGATGACGACCGGCCATCTGCCGTCTTCGGACGGAACTGGTCGGGCGGGGCGATCGCTGGTCGACACGGGCATACGCGGAACCTCCAACTGAAACTAACTTACGGGATCGTAGGTTACGTTACCGTAGGTTGGCAATAGTTGGCGAGTCTGCGGCCACAACCGTGCTCCTGAAGTCCGGTCGTGGAGTCAGGATGCCGAGGACAGCCGCCGGGCGACGGCAGCGCGTGGCCCGAGGTCAGCCCGCCATGAACTTGTCCAGCACCTCTGCAAAACGCTCGGGCTGGTCCAGCTGCGGATAGTGTCCGGCGCCCTCGAAGAGCACGACCTTGCTGCCGGGGATCGCCTGGTGAGCGGCGGCAGCGTGGTCCGGTGGGATCATCCGGTCCCGCGTGCCCCAGATGACCAGCACAGGGATCTCGAGCGGCATCGGCAAGTGACCAAGGGCAGAAACACTCTGTCCCCCGGGATCGATGACCGAGCGCGTGGTGGCGAGAAACGCGCGCCGAGCGTCTGCGTCAGCAAGGGAGGTGAAGCCACGCCATGCCTCGGTGACATCCTTGCTGGGCTTCCAGCCAAGCTTGCCGAGGCCGCGCCCGAAGGCTTCCCCCCGGTCGCGCACCCAGTTGGATGCGATCACCGGCAGCACCCACTCGGCGCCGGGCAAGGTGGCCGATCGGAGCAAGGGACTCACCGACCTTCCGAAGCCTCCGCTCGCGACCAGGACGAGGCGCTCGACGCGATCCGGGAACAAGTAGCAGAACTGCATCGCGATGCCGCCCCCGAGCGAGTGCCCCACCAGCGTCACCCGGTCGATGCCGAGCTGATCGAGCAGATCCCTCAGCGTGGCGGCGTGCGCGCTCAGCGAGTAGTCACCCATCGGCTTCGCGGACGCGCCGTGGCCGTGCAGGTCCGGTGCCAGGACGCGGTGATTGTCTGCATCCAGAAGGTCAACGACCTTGCCCCAGTTGCGGCTTGAGCCGGTCAGTCCATGGATGAACAGCAGCGTCGGGCCTTCCCCTGCGTCGAGGTACGAGCACTCATGCCCGTTGAGAACCACCACGTGCTCGTACTCGCTGCGCATGGCGACTCCCTATCGATACCAGCCAGTAACCTACGCCAGCGTAACTCACGGATGGCGAAAGCAACCAGACCCTCGAGTACTAGTGCCAAGGTCTGGCAGAGGGCAGACCAGCCTCTAGCGGGGCGGACCGGCGACGTCAAGAGGCCCGATCGCGACACGCCAAGTCAATACCAAATGCAGACCCTCTCTATACCCTCATCGGTATCTTTCTTTACGTAGAGTGCCGAAACCCGGCCTCACGGGAGGAACCGGAGTTCATCGATATGGACTTTCTTGGTGGCTTGCGTGGTGGGAGCAGCTTCATCACTCCAGCGTTCTTCTTGACTCCAACATTCTTCTGGGCACTCCTCGCGATCCCGCTGGCAGTTGGCCTGGTCCTCCTTCTCGACATGGGTTTACGCAGGTTCATCGCCGGTGGCAAGACGGCGCCCGAAGTCGTCTACGAAGTGACGGAGTGCGGCATCAGCGGCCACTACTACCGGATCCACGAGCACAGGTGGCGCTGTGTTACCTGTGGCGAAGGGGCGCCGCACGAAGCCGGATTGTTGGATACGGGCGAGGGCGTCGCAGCCTGACGTACACCGTCCCGGATCTTTCGCAGGTTGCTCAGCGACAGGTGCCGCTGTCAACTGGGCGGGGACCCGATACCCCTTTCGACTAAGTAGCTCTGAGAACCGGATACGGGCTGAGAGCATCCAGCTCGGTAGTAGTGGCTGAGACGACGATGGCCGCGGCGCGGGCGAGCCTGGGATCCACGAACTTGGGCTCCACGAGCGTGGGATCACCCTCGGTGCCGGACAGGTTCTCGACGGCGAGCACCGCCGCAGCCTTGGCCGCTGCGACACCCATGAGTACCGCCGCGGTCGCGTCGCCACGCAGGTTCGGGTTGCCGGAACGGGCCAGGCCCAACGCGATCTGGGCGAGCTCGACTGCCACGTCTGCCATCTCGAGCGGGATCCTGATCGCCTCGTCGAGGGCTGCTGCCAGGTCGCCGTCATCTCCCGCCCGCCGGGCCCTCATGTACTCCACGTAGACGACAAGATCCGACTGCGCCAGCGAGACCGCCCGGGTCCGCAGCTCGTCAGCCCGCCCGGCCAGGTCTGTCACATTGGTGCGTCGAGTCAGATCGGTGCCCTCGGTCAGAACGGTGCCGGAGAACCGGGCACACATCTCGACGAGCGCACCGGCGAGCGCCGCCACGACTCCGGTCACGGCACCCCCGCCCGGCGCCGACGTCCGGGCCGCCACTGTTTCGAGCAGTCGTTGCAGCGACTGGTCGCCGAGGCTCTCGGTCATGCGACTGACCCGACCACGATTGACTCGCGCGCGGCCGGCACTGCATCACCACTGCGTTCAGAGACCCCGATGTGCATCGACCCAGTATCTCGGGTTCGCCGCGGAAATGCCGATGTACGGCCCCTGCTAAGTCTCATTGAGGCGCAATGCTCTTACGGATGAGCTCGAGTCGCCGCAACGACTCTCGCCGTTCTTGTCCGTGGTCGACGATGGGGGCGGGGTAGCCGCGCGGCGGTCCCCCATCAAGTGTCCAGGGTTCGTGGATCGACTTCTCGTGGACATGGCGCAGCTCGGGCACGTACCTGCGGACGTAGTCGCCGTGGGGGTCGAACCGTTTGCCCTGGAGCGTGGGGTTGAAGACCCGGAAGTATGGCGCGGCGTCGGTGCCGCAGCCGGCCGTCCACTGCCATCCATGCTGGTTGGAGGCGAGGTCACCGTCGACCAGCCACCTCATGAAGTGCCGGGCGCCATGACGCCACTCGATGTGCAGGTCCTTGACCAGGAAGCTGGCCACCACCATCCGGATCCTGTTGTGCATCCAGCCTTCTGCCCTCAGCTGGCGCATGCCCGCGTCGACAATCGGATAACCCGTGCGCCCGTCGCGCCAGGCGTTGAAGCGGCCGTCCTTGTCGTCATACCCCCCTGGCTCGTCGTACTCCATCTGGGCGAACTCTGGCCTGAGGTACTCGCGGGCGGAGTCCGGCTGCGCCAGGAGCACATCGGCATAGAACTCCCGCCAGGCCAGCTGGGTGGCGTACAGCGTGGCACTGGCGCCGGGACGTGCGGCGAGATCAGCCAGCATCCTGCGCGGATGGATCTCCCCCCATTTCAGGTGCACCGACATCCTGGAGGTGCCGTCGAGGTC
>JBDTMW010000186.1:0-5049 GCA_039934065.1 Actinomycetota bacterium
AAGCCAGGAAGGTGGAAGCCGGACGCAGATCGCTTCGGGGGGTATCCCGTTGCCACATTTTCTGCCGGGAGCTCCCGCCGGTGGAGGTTTGACCCAACCTTGAACGGGTATGGAGTCATTGATGAACCACACACCGCTCCTGGCTCCGCCAGGCGGCGTACAGAGAGGCAGGTGGCACCCATGCCACGCAGAGACCCAGGACCCAGTGTCAAGGACAAGGAGATGTATGAGGCTCTGCGAGACGACGGCGCCAGCAAGCAGAAGGCGGCCAGGATCTCCAACGCGGCGGCGGCAACATCACGCGCGGAGGTCGGGCGGCGAGGCGGACAGTCCGGCGACTACCAGGACTGGTCTAAGGACGACCTGGCTCGTGCCCGCGAGCTCGATATCAAGGGCCGTTCCTCCATGGACAAGGCCGAGCCGATCCGCGCCCTACGCCACAACTAACCAGCACACCATCAAACTCTTGGCCAGCAGTTGGCCAATCTCACATGAAAGGCATGTCAATGATCATCTTCGGTCTCATACTCCTGATCCTGGGCTTCCTCCTGCATGTCCCCATTCTCTACACCATCGGAGTGGTCCTCATGGTGGTTGGCGCCGCCCTCTGGATCCTGGGCTCCACAGGTCGCGCCGTCGGAGGACGAAGCCACTATTGGTGAACCGTCCTTGACGCCGCCGTCCGACGGGTGGGTCACGATGGGAACTGACGGTCCACGGAAGTCGCCGGATGGGGATGTTCGTGTTGGCGTGCGGGTCGCGGCTGGATACGCATGGCGTCTGATCGTGATTGCCGTCGCGGTGTACCTGGTCTTCGTCGTGCTATCCAAGCTCACGCTGGTGGCCGTGGCCGTCTTCGTCGGGCTGCTGATCTGTGCCCTGTTACGTCCGTTGGTGGACTTCCTGTCGGGTGTGGGTCCCCGTGCCGTCGCGGTCGCGGTGGCGCTGATGCTGACAGTTGTGGGCTTCGCAGCGACCTTCACGTTCATCGTCAACTCGGTGGCGGGCCAGTCGGACAGGCTTGCCACGCAGTTCAGTGGCGGTCTGAACGATATGGAACGCCTGCTGGCGGGGGCGCCCTTTCACATTCCCTCGATGGACTTGGCCAGCCTGGGTCAACAGGCGGGTGAGTGGGTGACCCATAACGGCGGCTCGCTGGCTCAGCAGGTCCTCGGTGGTGCCGGCGTCGCCGTCGAGGCGCTCACCGGGCTGGTTCTCGCCATTTTCTGTGCGGTCTACTTCCTCAGTTCTGGGGACCGTATCTGGGCGTGGCTGATCGTCCAGGCGGGCGGGGACCGCCGCCGATGGGACGCTGCTGCCCGAGCGGGCTGGGTGACCTTCGCCGGCTACACCCGAGGCATCGTCATCATTGCCGCAACCAACGCTGTCCTCGTCTGCGTGGCACTGGTGATCCTGCGCGTGCCGCTGGCACTCCCGCTGGCGCTGCTGACCTTCTTCGCCGCGTTCGTCCCCTTGATCGGATCCCCCATCGCTCTGGGCGTGGCGACATTGGTGGCGCTGGCCGCGCGCGGCCCCCTGACCGCCTCTGCGGTGCTCGTTCTCATCGTTCTCATAGGCCAGATCGAAGCTCACCTGCTTCACCCGATGGTGATGAGCCGCGCCGTCAACCTGCACCCACTCGCCGTAGCCCTGAGCGTGGCCACCGGAACCCTGCTCGCGGGCGTCATCGGTGCCGTCGTAGCAGTGCCCATGGTCGCGGTGGCCTGGACGGTCCGGACCGCGTTCAAGGCACACCCGTCAGGTAGGGCGCTTCCGTCACCTGAGACCTCAGCGAGCGAGCCTGTCAAGTCGGACCGGCCCCGGTCCGCTCAATAAGGCTGGCGGGATGCTCACCTGAATCCGGACCCTGACCCTGGGACCTCCGACCGATGCATGCGAGAGCTCGCCCGTGGTCGCGGCTTCATTCACAGTCCACCCCGTTGGTTGGCAGGTTTAGGGGCCCGGCCATGGGGTAGGGACTTCTGAGTTGGTCTGGCGTCAGAGTTGTCCCGGCGCCAGAGGATCCGACTGTACGTGCACCTCTCGAACCAGGCTCGGCCTGGTCAATGTGAAGGAGAACTGTCATGAGCACTAGCTACGGATCAGAGCCGATCGAGGGCCGACAGGTCCGCAGGCAAGCAGAAACCGAGAGCACGACCTCGTTGCACTCAGCCAACGGTGAGGTGCAGCGTGACCGCGACAGCGTCGTGTCCACCCAAAGGAGCCGGTATGGCGGGATCAAGATCGGGGCCGCGTTCTTTGGCTGGCTGACGGCCACCGGGACTGCGGTTCTGCTGACGGCCGTGGTGGCTGCGGCAGGGACCGCGGTTGCCGTCGCGACAAGGACAAACGTCGACCAGGCGACTTCCCAGGTCACCCAGGACCCGAAGACCATCGGCCTGCTGGGGTCGCTGGTGCTCCTGGTCATCCTGTTCGTCGCCTACTTCTGCGGCGGGTACGTGGCCGGGCGAATGGCACGTTTCAACGGAGCGCAGCAGGGCGTGGCGGTCTGGCTCTGGGCAGTACTTGTCGCGATCGTCGTGGCAATCCTGGGAGTCGTGGGCGGCAGCAAGTACAACGTCCTGGGTCAGTTGAACAGCTTCCCCCGGATCCCGGTCAACGAAGGCGACCCCACCACCGGTGCGCTTGTCGCCTTGGTCGCCATCGCCGTGGCCAGCCTCGCAGGAGCAATTCTCGGCGGAATGACCGGCATGCGATTCCACCGCAAGGTCGACCGGGCCGCGCTGGAGAACTGATGCGGCCGAACCCGCAGAAATCGGTAAACACCCGCAGTACGAACCAACACGAGGGGAAAAACAATGAATGAGCAAGAGATCCAGAACGCGATAGGCAAGCCGCTGTAAGGCGCAGGAGGCACCAAGATCGGCAAGGTCGCACAGGCCTACTTTGACGACGTCACGGCCGCCCCGAGTGGGTCACCGTCGCGACGGGCCAGTTGGTGTCCGAGGACGGAGCTGTTGATGTAGCGCAGTAGATCGTCCGGGTCCTTCCAGGTCTCGACTGCCCCCGCGTGCCGAAGCTCGGCGGCGCTCGTTCCGCCGCTTTCAAGGCCGATGCACCTGATCCCCAACCGGGTCGAGGCCTGCACGTCCCACACCGAGTCGCCGACGAACAGCACCTGGTGGGCAGAAAGGCTTGCTCGTTGCAGAGCAGCTGCCAGGATGTCCGGACTCGGCTTGCTCTCGCCGGCGTCCGTGGAAGTGGTCACCTCATCGATGAACTCATGAGCTCCCAGGGCATAACGGAGGGCATCGAGGTCCCTTTCGGGTGCTGACGTAGCCAGGACCACGGTGTAACCCAAGCGGTAGCACTCCTCGAGCAGATCTCTGGCTCCCGGCAGGGGACAGATCCGGGAATACCACGTGGCAAACAGGGTCCCATGGGCCGCGGCGATGTCCTCGTCCTTCGACGTGTCGTGGTCGGCGCCCAAGACGTGTCCAAGAAGCTTGTCAGAGCCCATACCGATGGCTCGATGGATGACCGCCATGGGCACGACATGGTCGTATTGCTGCAACGCCTCCCACCAGTAGACAGCGTGGATGTATGCGGTGTCCACCAGCGTCCCGTCAAGGTCGAACATCACCCCGAACCGGGGGCTTGCATCGTTCATGCGGACCACCGCTTCCTGTGCCAGGCTCCGACCATGTCGAGTCCATTCCGAGTCTGCATGGGGACTCAGGCTGCCTGCTTGTTGTCGATGTGCATGCGCAGCTTGACGAGGATGTCGGCCAGCAGGCGTGATACCTGCATCTGACTGACCCCGATGAGCTCGCCGATCTGTCCTTGGGTCAGGTCCTCCAGGAAGCGAAGCCGCAGAATGGTCCGCTCACGTGGGGTGAGCCGGGAGACCGCGGGACCGATGGTCAGCGCGGCTTCCACAGGCGCGAACGCATCGTTGGCGTCCGGGAGCGTGTCGCAGAGTGAGGTCGTGCTCTCACCGGCGGGAACGTCAAGCGACCAACCTTGGTACAAGCCCTGAGCCAACATCGCCTGGGCTATGGTCTTCGCCGAAATGCCGAGATGCTCCGCGAGCTCTCGCCGTGACGGCTGACGCTGCAGGCGCTGTGTCAGCGTCGGCAGGGCATGGCGAACTGACTGCCCCACTTCCTGCAGTTCGCGGGTTGGCCGGACCAGCCAACCGTGGTCGCGGAAGTGTCGCTTCAGCTCACCGGTGATGGTGGGCACCGCGAATGCAGCGAAGGAAGCCTCGTCCCCGTGGGGATGGTAGCCCTGCACCGCTTTGCACAGACCAAGCATGGCGACTTGTTCGAGGTCGTCGTCTTCGATGCCGCGGCGGCGATACTGGCGGGCTAGTGCTTGGGCTAGCGGCCCGTTGAGAAGGATGGCCTCTTGACGCACTTGTCTGGCTTCTGCGGCGGGAAGCCGTTCGGCTTTGGCCAGTAACGCGCAGGTGCGTTTGTCGCGCTGTGCATTAAGGCCCTCAGAGTCTTGAGTTGCTCGTGTGGTCATGGCGTAACTCCGTGAAACATGCTGCCAGCCACGCGCTTTGAGCTGGTTTCCTGCCCCGGCAGGAAAACACAAGGAATCCGTTTTGCGCAACCCTTCGAGAGGGGCAATTTGGCCCTACTCACCGGACCGAGTGGCCAAGGTCTAACTCGCGGCGTTTGAACTCTTCATGTCCGGGTATCGAGAGGTGACTGGTTGCTGAGGGCCGACCGGTCCGGAGCTCAACCCGCCCGGTGGCCCCTTTCTCAAGTCGCATGTCGAGTCGTACTCACACAGAAGATTAGGACGGAGAACCATGACTGAAATGTTCGACGGACCGCGGGGCTCGATCCCCGGGTCGACCGAAACCATCGGCTCCTCGGAGGTCACCTCCCCTGGTACCAGCAGCGATCCGAGCACCAAGGACACGGCCAAAGAGCAGGCCCGAAGCGTTGCCCAGGAAGGGGTCCAGGGGGGCAAACACGTCGCCTCCGTGGCCGCCGACCAGGCCAAGGAGGTCGTCGCCGAGGCCGGGGACCAGGCGCAGGGGTTGCTGGCGGAGGCAAAGTCTGAGCTGTTGGC
>JBDTMW010000187.1:0-5031 GCA_039934065.1 Actinomycetota bacterium
CCGGTGAAGCCACCGGCCTCGGCCAGCTTGGCCTTGGCCTTGGCTGCGTCGAACACGCAGATCTCGCCGCAGATCGAAGGGTCGTAGCCCGCCACGACCGGCGACGAGAAGTCGTTGGCCGGGGTGCGGGTGCCCTGGAAGATCGTGTCGGTGATCTGCTTGCGGTTGATCGCCATGGAGATCGCCTGGCGAACCTTCTTGGCGTTGTCGCCCTTCCACTCAGGCTGGTACAGCGGGAAGTCGAAGGCCTGGAAGACACCGGCTGCCTGGTTGATGGCCCGGTCGCCGAGGTCAGTCTTGAAGCTGGCCAGGGCGTTGTCCGGGATGGTGTCGATGACATCGAGGTTGTTGGCGATCAGATCGACGTAGCCAGCACCCGGGTCGGTGTAGACCTTCACGTCGACGCCAGCGTTCTTGGCCACCAAGGTCCCCTTGTAGTCAGGGTTCTTCTTCACCTTGATGTTGACGTTGTGGACCCACGTGCCGTCCAGCATGTACGAGCCGTTGCCGACCGGGTTCTCACCCTGTGCCTTCATGTCCTTGTAGGCGGACTGAGGCATCGGGTAGAAGGCCGTGTAACCGAGGCGCAGAGGGAACGACGCCTGCGCAGCCGTCAGCTTGACGGTGAAGGTGGAGGCATCGACGACAGCCAGGCCCTTCATGGTCTGGGCCGTGGCCTTGGCGCCCTCCGCGTCGGGGTGAACCTCCGCGTAGCCGTCGATCGGCTCGAAGAAGTAGGCGTTGAGCTGCGCGTTGTCGATGAGCGCACCGTAGTTCCAGGCGTCCACGAAGGACTTGGCGTCGACAGGCTCGCCGTTGGTGAACTTCCAGCCCGGCTTGAGCTTGATGGTGTAGTTCTGGCCGTCAGGGCTGTCGATCGACTCGGCGACCTCGTTGACCGGCTTGCCCTTGCCGTCATAGCTGATGAGGCCCTCGAACAGCAGCTTCATGATGCGGCCGCCACCGGTCTCATTGGTGTTGGCCGGAAGAAGCGGGTTCTGTGGCTCACTGCCGTAAGCGGTGATGATGCCGCCACCACCACCGGCGGCGGTGGTGTCAGTGGTTGGGGTGGTACTACCGCCACAGGCGGAGAGCACCAGGGCCAGGGACGCTGCGCCAGCGGCGGCTGTCACCCAGCGTGCACGGACTGTATTGCCACGCATAGATCCTCCAAAGGATTCCAAAGGTTTGCGCTCGCAGCATAGACACAGTCCGTTGCCCCCACGCCCGGCGTGGCCGGACTGTTACCGAACAGTGTCATGCTCGATACCGGACGGTGTTCGGCGTCCCTGCGTGGTCTTTATTGCGTAGCAGCGTCGGGCGAGACCGGTCAGAGCCACGGCCCCAGGGCGTCGCGGTGCCTTCATAGACTTGGGCCATGACTGACGCGATGACTGAGCCGACCCGTATCCAGGTCGGGCGGGGCGACGAGGCGGCATACGACGTCGTCGTCGGGACCGGACTGTTGGCGGAGCTGCCCGATCTGCTCGGTCCTGGTGTCGGGCGCGTGCTCGTCATCCATCCGCGCTCACTGCGCGCCATGGGTGAGGTCCTGCGTGATGACCTGGGGGCACAAGGCCTGTCGGCATTCATCGCCGAGGTGCCTGACGCCGAGGAGGCCAAGTCGGCCGACGTTGCGGCATTCCTCTGGGGTGTCCTTGGACGGTCAGGTTTTACCCGCTCCGACGCGATCGTCAGTGTGGGTGGCGGCACGGTGACGGACCTTGCCGGCTTCGTCGCCGCAACGTGGCTGCGGGGCATCAAGGTAGTCCACGTGCCGACGACGCTGCTGGCGATGGTCGACGCCGCAGTCGGCGGCAAGACCGGCATCAACACCGCCGAGGGTAAGAACCTGGTGGGTGCCTTCCATCCGCCGGCTGGTGTCCTGTGCGATCTCGCGACGCTGGGGACCTTGCCCGCCAAGGACTTCTTGTCCGGGATGGCTGAGGTCGTCAAGTGTGGTTTCATCGCGGACCCGGCCATCCTCGACCTGGTCGAAGCAGACCCTGCGGGGGCCAGGATCAGCGACGGTCCGACAGTCCGCGAGCTCATCGAACGGTCGATCCTGGTCAAGTCGCGCGTGGTGACCGAGGACCTCAAGGAGGCCTCGCTGCGAGAGATCCTGAACTATGGCCACACCTTTGGCCACGCGATCGAACAGGTCGAGCGCTATTCGTGGCGTCACGGCGAGGCGGTCAGCGTGGGCATGGTCTACGCGGCCGAGCTGGCGCGTCTTGCGGGCAGGCTGGACGACGCTGTGGTGGACAGGCACCGGTCGATTCTTTCCGGCCTGGGACTCCCGACGAGCTACCGCGGCGACCGATGGCCGATGCTTTTCGAGGCGATGAAGCGCGACAAGAAGACCCGTGGGTCACTGTTGCGCTTCGTGGTGCTGGACGATCTCGCCAGGCCAGTTCGCCTCGAAGGCCCTGACCCCTCGTTGATGCGGGCTGCCTATGCCGAAGTCAGCCAGGCACCGGAGAGCTCCGCCATCTCCCAGGGCTGATCCGCAGGCAGCCCGCGCAGTGGCGTGTGGCCGGGGTTCCGGCTGCCTAGACTCTGGGGCATGACAGCGCCGCTGGTATATGTGCTCAACGGGCCGAACCTCAACCGGCTCGGCAGCCGCGAGCCCGAGATCTATGGCTCAGACAGCCTGGAGCATGTTGCCGATCTCGTCTCTCGTGAAGCCGACCAGCTTGGTCTCACGGTTGACTTCCGCCAGACGAACGACGAGGCGGAGCTGATCGGCTGGATCCATGAGGCTGTTGACCTCGGTGCCGACGTCGTGCTCAACCCTGCTGCCTTCACGCACTACTCGTACGCCGTCCGGGACGCCTGCGCGATGGTCACCGCCGGCGGGGCGAAGCTGATCGAGATCCACCTCTCCAACCCGGCCACGCGTGAGGAGTTCCGACGCACGTCGGTCGTCGCCGGCGTCGCCACCGGCACCATCGCGGGGTTCGGCTCTGGTTCCTACCTTCTCGCGCTTCGCGCCCTGGTCTTCTGAGGTCCGAATGACGTCGAAAGGCTCTCCTAGGTATGTAGTAGATGTGCCTACGGTATTCCGCTGGTAAAAGGTCGGACCTTCTCTGGCGTTTGGCCCCTGATGGGTTCACGCTTGGTACTAGAACCCATACGGAGGGGTACTAGAACAATTGTCGGAGGAGGTAGCGGATGCAAAGTGCCCTCCGCTCGGCGGTGTCCGCGGTCATGCTGGGATTCGTCTGCCTGGTCGGTGCCGCGATCGTCCTCGCTCTGGTACCGATCTTGGTCATCGCCCTGGCTGCTGGTGGCGCCTGGTCGATACTCGCGGGCATCGTCGTAGCCGGATTACTCGCGGTCCTTGGGCGGGCGCTCTTGGTGAGACGTCGGCGCCGGAGGCAGCAAGCGGGCGAGGGTGTGCCCATCACCACGGAGGAACAGCCCCTCTTCTGGGTTGAGGTCTACCGCGTCGCTGAGGGCCTTGAGCTCAGACCCCCCGATGAGCTGTTCTTGTTCGCCGACGCCACCGTGTCGGTCTTCGAGGACAGGACCTGGCTGGGCCTGCGTCCGGGAGTCCGCCGCCTGCACCTGGGGCTACCGGTGCTGGCAGGGCTGACACAGAGAGAGCTCCGTGCGGTGATCGCCCGCGAGCTCTGGCTTCGCTGGGGGCCTCTCACGCTGGCTCGGGTCATCTACCGAGGCCAGAAGATCGTCGGACGCGTCGCTGACCGCGTCGGTGACGGCTCACGGGCCGGCAGGGTCGTCGGACGGTTTGGCCGCCTGTACCTGGCCGTGTCATACCCCATCACCCGTGGATTCGAGTTTGAGGCGGACCGGCTCAGCGCCGACTTCGCCGGCAATAATGCGACATCGGCTGCCCTGGCTGAGCTCGAGGTTCTGGGCAAGGCGTGGCCTGGCTTCGTGGACGGCTATGCCGGGCCGGCGGCCGCGGCTGGCCGTCGCCCCCAGGAGCTCTTCGCCGGGTTCACCTGCTTCCTCAATGAGCCAGGTCGACGGGCCCAGCTCGCGTCCGCCGATGAGCTGGGTCCGCACACGGGTTCGGCCTACAACAGCCAGCCGTCACTGGCGGATCGGCTGGCTTCCATCGCCTCGCTGCCTGAGGACGACATACACGACAAGTCGGGACCGGCCCTGGGCGCCATGCGAGATCCCGACCGGGTGATTCGCACGATCGAGGAGTACATGTTCCCGGAGCTGGGCTCTGCCCCCTCGACGTGGGAGACCATCGGGCTCGAGGTGGGGGTCGTCGCGGCTCGCAAGGATGCCCTGCAGCTTCAGCGACTGGGTCTTGAGGGTGGGCTGGGGCCGACGCTGTCGGTCGCCACCTTGCTTGAGCTGCTACGCCACGGGTTGCTGGCCGAGATGGTCCGCCCGGTGGTCGCCCACGGTGCCTCGCATGAGGTCGAGCTCCAGACCGCAGGTCGCCTGGTATCCGGGTTCCTTGCCACGGCCGCGATCGAGTCCGGCACGGCGAGCTACCGGTTCAGCTGGGCAGCCCCGAGGCAGCTGGTCGACGCCCAGGGCGCAGTTGACGATCTGCCCATTCTCGTCGACGCCGCGCTGGCAGACGCAGCCACGGTCCCCGCGCTCGAGCTCTGGCTCACCGCGCACCGCATCGGCGAGGAGCTCGAGCTGGCAGCCGACGCCGAGCCCGACCTGCCGGAGGTCCTGACCGCAGATGCGGTGGAGAGCCTGGTCGATGGCTCCGGCAAGGTTCCGGTCCCGAGTCAGGCGAACGTTGACGGCGCTCGAGGGGACGAGGATCCCACCATGGTGTCGGTGCCGGTTTCACGGGGTGCTTCCTTCTAGCCCACACCCAGCGGCGGCCTCCGGGCTCGAGAGTTCGGGCCGGACCTGGCGCTGCGGCTAGAATGGCGACGACCCCTCCAGAAACCTCCCACGGGCAGAAGCGTGTTTGTCGCGCACCAGCGCGCACCAGCCGGCCGTCCGTCATACGAAAGCGACTCAGCTCTTGGCTTCGACCAACGACCTCAAGAACGGCATGGTCCTCAACATCGGCAACCAGCT
>JBDTMW010000188.1:0-4940 GCA_039934065.1 Actinomycetota bacterium
TGCCTGGCCAGTGCTTGTAGACCGCGCCGACCTCGAACTCTTCGTAACTGCGCCCGAATTGCATAGTCGCCATCGTGCCATGCCCTCGTTGCCGACCGGATGGCGAAGGATTGTGGGCGTCACCACACCCACAATCCTTCGGCCTCCTCTGAGGATCTACTCGCGGGCGTCACCGGCTGAGCGTCTCAGCGCTCTTTTCTGGCCGCGGTCGAGCTCGGTGCGGATCGGTCGGGCCAGGAACGTGCCCATGCTGACGCCGGCCGCCAGGCCCATCCCGACGCCTGCGGCCCCGAGCAGCGTGGTCAGGCCGGTGCTCAGTCCTTCGCCCGGCGCGCGCTGGACGATCTCGAAGAGGCCGCGGTAGACCATCAGACCCGGCATCAGCGGCACGATGGCGGCCATGCTCAGCGCAAGCGCCGGGACCCGCAGCCGGCGGGCCACCACCTGTGACAACAACCCCGCGGCCAGCGCGGCCAGGGAGCTGGCTGCCACCGGCCCGATGCCGACGCCGGTCGCGGCAAGGTAGACCAGCCAGCCCAGCCCGCCGGTCAGGGTGGAGTAGAGCACGGTACGCAAGCCGGCATAGGCCGATGCGGCAAACATCCCTGACACCACCATCGCGGCAAGAACCTGCACCACGGTGTTGGCGGACAACGGCGTATCGGCGGTCAGCCGCATCGAGACCCCGGACCTCCGGGCGATCGCCAGGACCGCGCCGATGCCGACCACGATGCCGAGAGTCAGCACCAGGACCTCGAAGACCCGAGCGCCTGCGGTGACGTAGTAACCGTCAATAGCGTCCTGCGCGGCACCGACGACGGACAAGCCTGCGAGCAACACCACAATGCCTGCGGCCACGACCAGTGACGGCGAGATCCCCTGCAACCCGGGCACTCCAGCCGAGGCGGCAGCGAGCAGAGCCACCGCCACGCCAGTCGGAATGGCACCACCTGCCGCCTGGGTGAAGAAAGCAGCGATCCCCCGGCGGGCCAGCCAGAGCTGCGCCCGGTCAGTGACGGCAGTCGACACGAAGCTCAGGAGCATGATCAGCCAGGAGCCACCGAAGAGTGCTGCAGCGGCGGCCGCCAACCCGGCCAGTGAAGCAGTGACCACCCATCGCCGATAGGGGTGTGGGGCCTGGATCAGGGCGTCGAAGCGCGATCGCGCCACATCGATCTCGACCGGCTCGTCGGCAATGTCACGCACGAGCGTCTGGAGTCGCTCCAGACGGGTCAGGTCGGTTGAGCGCACCTTGACTCCGCGCATCACGGTCATCGGGTCGGCATCCGGACCGCGGTGGTACGACACCGAGATGGAGGTGAAGGTCACATCTATATGAACCGAGCGGAGGCCGTAGGCGTCGGTCAGCCGAAGTGCCGTGGCAACCACGTCGGAGGCCGAGGCGCCGGTGGACAACAACGTCTCACCGACCCGCATGGCCAGGTCGATGACCGCCCGCGCGATGCGCTGGTCCACCCCGTCGTTCCCCTGCCAGAGGGCGACCAGGTCACTGGGTATGCCGCTGTCCCGAACCGCGCGCCCGGCCCTGTCACGCAACGACCTGCCTGCCAGGCGGGACCGCGGCGGACGTGGGGCGGGACTCATCGGGGGCACCGGCCAACTGTGACGTCACCCGGCGGCTAGATCAACTCGTCCTCATTCCCTGGTCTGCCGGTACACCCCGACGTCAGTCGGCGCCGCCAGCCAACGCAGCTGGATCACTAATCCGAACGCTCGGCCCAACGGGATCGCGAGCAGAGCGGTGACGCAACATCAGTTGCACCGTGGCACCATGTGCGGGTGAGCGAAGAACAGCGAAAGTCAGAGAGCCGTGGTCGACCCACCACCGAGCAGTTCCGTGCCTTCGTGGCCACTGGGTGGGCTCCCCGTTCCAGCGCCAGACGCGCCCAGACAGAGGCGGCCACGTATGCCGCAAAACGTCGTGCCGTGGTCTCTGCCGCATTCCCCGGCGAGCGACTCGTCATACCCGCCGGTGGTCTGAAGGTCCGCAGCAACGACTGCGACTACGTCTTTCGTCCGCACAGTGCCTTCGCGCACCTGACCGGCTTCGGCAGTGATCGCGAGCCCGACGCCGTCCTGGTGCTCGAACCTCTCGCGGACGGCTCGCACGAGTCCATCCTGTATTTCCGCCCGTTGGCCGGGCGTGACACCGAGGAGTTCTTCGGAGACTCCCGCTATGGCGAGTTCTGGGTTGGCGCCCGCCCCGGCCTAGCGGATATCGAGGCAGAGTTCGCCCTGTCCGCACGCCACATCGACGACTTCACGGACGCGGTGGGCCAAGACATCGGTGCCACCGCGGTCCGGATCGTTCGCGACGCCGACCGGGAGCTCACGACTGCCGTGGACGCCATCCGTGCCGGAGCCGCCGAGACGGACGAGTCGAGCGAGTCGCAGGCCTTGATCGAGGCCGATGACGAGCTGGCCCATTTCCTCTCCACACTTCGGCTCGTCAAGGACGAGTGGGAGATTCAGCAGATGCATCAGGCGGTCGACGCGACGGCCAGAGGCTTCGACGCTGTCGTCGCAGATCTGCCAGAGGCGCTCAAACGAGGCCGCGGCGAACGCTGGGTTGAGGGAGTCTTCGGTCTCTACGCCCGCCACCAGGGCAACGGCGTCGGATATGACTCGATCTGCGCGTCCGGAGATCACGCCAACACCTTGCACTGGATCAAGAACACCGGTGGCCTCACCGACGGCGACCTGCTGCTGCTCGATGCAGGAGTCGAGGTCGACTCCCTGTTCACCGCTGACGTGACCCGCACGCTGCCGATCAATGGTCACTTCAGTGACGTTCAGCGCAGGGTCTACGAGGCCGTCTACGCAGCTCAGGAAGCCGGGATCGCCGCGGTCAAGCCTGGCGCAAAGTTCTCCGACGTCCACGATGCCGCGATCCGCGTCATAGCCGAGTATCTGCACGCGTGGGGACTCTTGCCCGATGGTGTCGATGTCGAGAACACGCTCGACAAGGAGCACGGTCAGTACCACCGGCGCTGGATGGTCCACGGCACCAGCCACCATCTGGGTCTGGACGTTCACGACTGCGCGCTGGCTCTTCGCGCGGAGTACATGGACGCAGAGCTTGCCCCTGGGATGATCCTCACCGTTGAGCCCGGCCTCTACTTCAAGGCCGACGACCTGTTGGTGCCAGAAGAGCTGCGCGGCATCGGGGTACGGATCGAGGACGACATCCTGGTCACCCCAGAGGGCTACGAGAACCTGTCCAGGGCCATCCCGCGAACGTCTACCGACGTCGAGGCCTGGTGCGCCCGCATGGCTGCTGACCCGTCCGCCTAGGCCGTAAGAATCTGGCCCGGCATGTCGGCCAGCAACGCACGAGCCTGTTCGGCGAACTTGTGCTCCACCAGCACCTCGTAGCGCGTTGCCACCACCTGGCTCACGGACGTGAAGTCACGCCGGCCCTTGGTCGCGGCATAGCCGATCAGTCCCCACACGACACCGAAGGCCGCACCGAACGCCACAGTCGCGAGAACAGCTGCGGTGGTGCTGTTCTGGTCAAACAACGCGAAAATGAGCCCGACGAACAACCCCATCCACATCCCGGACAATGCGCCCGCCCAGACAACCCGCCCCCGCGTCAACCGCCCGGTCACCCGCTCGACCTGCTTCAGGTCGGTGCCGACGATCATGCAGTTCTCGACGGCGAACTCGTGGTCGGAAAGGTAGTCGACCGCCTTCTGGGCATCGGCGTACTTGTCGTAGGTACCGAGCGACCTCGGGTAGTCGAGCGTGAGCCCACCGATCGGGATCCGCGCTCGCCCTGACATGGGTTGAGAGCTCATAGGTTCATTCTGGCCCACTCAGCGCAGTTTGTAGTCCTCCAACAGCCTGCGACCGATGATCATCCGCTGGATGTCGGCCGTGCCTTCACCGATGAGCAGCATCGGCGCCTCGCGATAGAGCCGCTCGATCTCGTACTCCTTGGAGTAGCCGTAGCCGCCGTGGATGCGGAACGAGTCCTCGACCACCTGGGCGCAGTACTCGGAGGCCAGGTACTTCGCCATGCCGGACTCAAGGTCGTTGCGCTCACCGGAGTCCTTGAGGCGCGCCGCCCGGACCATCATCTGGTGACCGGCCTCGATCTTGGTGGCCATCTCGGCCAGGCGGAACATCACCGCCTGGTGCTCGGCGATCTTCTTGCCGAAGGTCTCACGCTGCTGGGCGTAGGCGATGGCCAGCTCGAACGCTCGCAAGGCCACACCGCAGGCGCGGGCGGCGACGTTGACCCGGCCCACCTCGACCCCGTCCAACATCTGGTAGAAGCCCTGGCCCGGCACTCCGCCGAGGATCTGGTCCGTCGTCGTGCGGTAGCCGTCAAGAATGAGCTCGGTCGTGTCGACGCCCTTGTAGCCCATCTTCTCGATCTTGCCGGGCACGGTCAGCCCAGGTTCGACCTCGCCGAAGCCTGGCTCCTTGTCGACCAGGAATGCTGTCATGTTCTTGTACACCGAGTCTGCCCCGGTGTCCGTCTTCACAAGCACAGCAACGAGATTCGAGCTTCCACCGTTGGTCAACCACATCTTCTGCCCGTTGACGACCCATTCGCCGTCACCGGTCTCCACAGCCTTCGACGTGATCGCCGCGACGTCGGAGCCACAGCCCGGCTCGGACATCGAGAATGCTCCGCGGACCTCACCGGTCGCCATCCGGGGCAGGTAGCGCTGCTTCTGCTCCTCCGTACCGTGCTGGATCAGCATGTAGGCGACGATGAAGTGGGTGTTGATGATGCCGCTGACGCTCATCCAGCCGCGGGCGATCTCCTCCACGCACAGCGCGTAGGTCAGAAGCGACTCGCCCAGCCCGCCGTACTCCTCGGGGATCATCAGGCCGAAGATCCCCATCTCCTTCATGCCCTCGACGATCTGGGTCGGGTACTCGTCCTTGCGCTCGAGCTCCATGGC
>JBDTMW010000189.1:0-4929 GCA_039934065.1 Actinomycetota bacterium
GGCGGATCACGTCGCTCGACCCGCCCCGGTTGATGGCTGCGCTGGCCCACCACGGTGTGGCCACCCGGCCGCTATCCGACGCCGTCGATGTCGAGGTCGCCGGGGACATCGCCGCATCCGAGCTGCTCGCACAGCTGGTCGGGGACGGCATACCGATCACAGCTTTTGCCCCGAGCTACGGTGCCCTGGAGACGGCCTACCTGGCTGCGACGGAGGACCGGCAATGAGCGTTCACGGGGTCAGGACGATCGCCGTTCTGGAGCTGAGACAGCGGCTGAGGACGTCACGCTGGCCGGTCGTCATCGGCATCTGGTTCCTGGTCATCGGCGCCGTCGCGGGGCTCACCTGGTGGGCGGTGACCAGCCAGTCGGGCGACCCCGCCACGACCCTGGCCAGCAATCGCGGTACGACGCTGTATGACGTGGTGCTGTTCTTCGTCCTGGGGCTCGGCATGCTTGTCGTCCCCTCGCTGACGGCCACAGCCATCAATGGCGACAGGGAGCACGGCACCCTGGCCACCCTGCAGACGACGCTGCTGACTCCGGCTGACATCGTGATCGGCAAGCTCGTGGCGGCGTGGGCGATCTCGATAGCGTTCCTGCTCGCCGCCTCACCGTTCCTGGTGTGGGCCTGGATCGCCGGCGGGGTCGAGGTGGGGCGGATGTTGCTCGCCGTGGCCGTCCTCGTCTTCGTCCTGGCCGTGGTCTGCGCGCTGGGGCTGATGTTCTCAACGCTCACGGCGCGAACCATCACTTCAGCCGTCCTGACCTACCTGACGGTGGCGGCACTTACCTTTGGCACCGTCATCGCCTTCCTGATCTCGGTGCCGATCATGTCGACCCAGCAGAATGTTCGGGTCAAGGTGCTTCCGGACTCATGGTTTCAGGAGCCCCAACCGACCAGCACGGACGGCAAGACCAACATTGAGCCGACGGCGGCGGACTGCGTCTATGTCATCCGGGAGCAGGCGGTGCTGCACACCGAGCGCACCTGGTGGCTGCTGGCCCTCAACCCGTTCGTCGTCGTCGCCGATGCCGCCCCCTCACGCAAACCGGTGACCTACCTCGGCTTCGAGCCGCTGCAGATGATCAGCGACGGCGCCCGGATGGCACGGTTGGGCACCACGCCTGACTCGTTCAACGAATGCTGGCCCGAGCTCCAGCAGAGCCAGGTCCAGCTCGCCCCAGGTCAGGCCGACGGTGTCCCTCAAGAGACTCCGCAGCAGCAGCGCGAGCGCGATCGACTGAACAAGGTGCCTGCCGTCTGGCCCTACGGCTTCGTCTTCCTCGGCCTGATCGGAGCCGCCTCGACGTGGGTGGCCGTGCGACGGTTGCGGACGCCGATCCGCAGACTGCCCCGCGGCACCCGAATCGCCTAGCTTCGTTTCCCCGGCCAGCGTTGGTCAGGTGTGCAAGGCGTCGAACTCGGCCTCAGCCACGGTGTCGGAGTCAGCGTCGAGCCGGAGATGGCCGAGCACCGACTGCAGAACCGATAGGGCACGAGCGGCGCTATCGCCCCAGGACGACAGGTAGCTGAACTGCCACCACCACAGGGCCTCGCTCACTCGTCCGCTCTCGAAGTGCTGCAACCCATGCGCCAGCGCAGCCGCCACCTCGGCGAGATCGTTCGACAGGGAGCCCTTGGCCACCGCGACACCCACGAGAGGGTCGACGACGTGGGCGTAGTCATCCAGGCCGTCGAACACGCTAGCCAGGCCCTGCCGCACGGGGTCGAGATCGGCGTCGGGGCCAGGGTCGGCCTCGAACCGCTCATCGGGAACCACGTCCGTGATAGCGCCAAGACGGGCACCTGCGACCAGAACTTGCGAAACAGCAAGCAGCAGAAGCGGTATCGCAGTGTCGGGCGAAGAGCCGGAGGCAACCTCAGTGACCGTCGACAGGTAGGCGCGGGCGTCGTCGGCAGACTCTTGGCCGAGGCTAAACAGCTCGGCTGCGATGATCGGTTCTTCAGACATCGATCAGTCTCCTGCCCTCGAAGGCCCGGCCGAGAGTGACCTCGTCGGCGTACTCCAAGTCTCCCCCGACCGGCAGCCCCGAAGCCAGCCTCGTCACTCTCAGGCTCATGGGGCGCAGCAGCCGGGCCAGATAGGTGGCCGTCGCCTCGCCCTCGAGGTTGGGGTCGGTGGCGATGATGATCTCGCTGATGTCGGCGTCGGCCAGCCGGGTCAGGAGCTCTTTGATCCGCAGGTCGTCCGGGCCGATGCCCTCGATCGGGCTGATTGCCCCGCCCAGCACGTGGTAGCGCCCTTTGAACTCGCGGGTCCGCTCGACGGCGACGACGTCCTTGGGCTCCTCGACGACGCAGATGTAGGTCAGGTCGCGACGAGGGTCCAGGCAGATCCGGCACTGCTCGGCCTCGGCGACGTTGCCGCAGATGCTGCAGAAGCGGACCTTCTCCTTGACCTCCACGAGCGCGGTGACGAGCCGATTCACATCGACCGAGTCGGCCTGCAACAGATAGAACGCAATCCGCTGCGCGCTCTTGGGACCGACGCCCGGCAGTCGTCCGAGCTCGTCGATCAGGTCCTGGACCACGCCTTCATACACATCGGTGAGCCTATCCCCTGGGTGCGACCAGGACTGTTCAGCGCGCCTGCCGGCCCAGAGCTGCTGCTACTGGTCGAGCTCGCCGATCACGATGCCACCCAGCACTCGTTCGATCACAGGCTGGCCCATGGCGCCGGCCTCCTCGATGTCTTCGTCGTCCCGGCTGACCACACTGTCGTCGGCCGCCGAGGACGAGTCGCTCGTTGCGCGGCTTCTCACCTCTTGGGCCACGGCCGCCTTGGCTCGCTGCCTTGGCGTCGAGGGTCGGTCCGGTGCGGGTGCCTTCACCGTCACCGCAGCACGGTCCAGTGGAGGTGCCGTCACCGTCATGGTGGGCCGCTCCGACTCCGCCACGGCTGGCCGGCCTTTCATGGACGGAACAGAAGGAGCGGCAGGCTGGATCGGTGATGGGGCCGAGGTGTTCCAGTCGTCATCGGGCTCGGGCTCGGGATCGGGCCCTGGAATGGCGGCCTCTGGAATGCGCACTGGATCGTCATGGCGACCCGGCCCTGGCGTCTCAGCTGACGGCGCCGCCGGGTCGAGGGACGCAGTCTCGGTCTCGGCGGAAAGAACGCCTTCGACCCTGGCGTCCACGCCGATGACCTCGCTGAGCGCCTGACGGACGACCTCAGCGTGGTTGCGCCCCCTAAACGTCGTCAGGAGGCCCTCGCTCGCCAGACCCAGCAGCAAGCGCTCGCCGTTGTAGTCAAGGACTCTCGTGTTCTCCGAGACCAGACTCCAGGTGACCCGCGTGATGGTGCCGATCTTCGTCAGGACATCGGGCCAGGACCGGCGGATCGCGTCCGTGTCCATGCCACCGGGCATGGGCACGGGCACGGGCCGGCGCACTTCGACGGCAGGCGCGTCGACGGCAGGCAGCTTGCCGGGCGACTGCCCGGGCGAGTTCACCGGCGACTCAAGACCAGGCTCGACGGCGCGGACGCGCTGCGGCTTGACGGGCTCAGCGTTGACGGGCTGCGGCTTGGCGGGCTCAGGGGCGTCGCCCCGATCGCCAGCGGCCATCGCCGCGGGGGGACGCGAGACAGCTGTTGCCATCGGAGCACGGGTGGCTGTTGCCACCGGAGACACTGACGCTGAGGCACCGGTCATCGCAAGACGGCGTTCGAGGCGGTCCAGGCGGGCGGCATACCCGCTCTCGCCTGAGGCGCCCGGCAGCAGGACCCGCGCGCAGATCAGCTCGAGCTGCAGTCGCGGCGCGGTAGCACCAGTCATCTCGGACAGGCCCGCGTTGACGATATCGGCCGAGCGGGAGAGGGTCCCTGGCCCGAAATGCGCGGACTGCTGACGCATCCGATCGACCTGGTCCTCGGGGATGCCACGCAACACCGACGAGGCGCTGTCGGGCACCGCTGCAACCACGATCAGGTCGCGCAGGCGCTCGAGCAGGTCCTCGACGAAGCGCCTGGGGTCATGACCGGTCTCGATCACCTTGTCGACCTGGCGGAACACAGCGGCAGCGTCGCCGGCCGCGAAACCGTCGATGGTGGCGTCGAGCAGCTCGCCGTCGGTGAACCCGAGCAACGACGCGGCACCCTCGTAGGTCAGGCCTTCGTCGCCGGATCCGGCGATCAGCTGGTCGAGCACCGACAACGAGTCGCGGACCGAACCCCCACCGGCGCGAACCACGAACGACAGGACGCCAGGGGCGACGTCGACCTTCTCCTCAGCGCAGATCTTGCTCAGGTAGTCCTGGAGCGGCTGAGGCGGCACGAGCCTGAACGGGTAGTGGTGGGTGCGGGATCGGATCGTGCCGATGACCTTGTCCGGCTCGGTCGTGGCGAAGATGAACTTCACGTGCTCGGGCGGCTCTTCGACGATCTTGAGCAAGGCATTAAAGCCCTGCGTCGTCACCATGTGGGCCTCGTCGATGATGTAGACCTTGTAACGCGAGAGCGCCGGCCCGTATGACGCCCGCTCGCGCAGGTCGCGCGCGTCGTCGACCCCACCATGGCTGGCTGCGTCGATCTCGATGACGTCGATGGTGCCTGAGCCGCCGCGAGCCAGCCCGACGCAGGACTCGCACACCCCGCACGGGATCGGCGTCGGCCCCTGCTCGCAGTTCAGGCAACGAGCCAGGATCCGGGCCGAGGTCGTCTTGCCGCAGCCGCGAGGACCGCTGAACAGGTAGGCGTGGTTGACGCGTCCGGTCCGCAGTGCCTGCATCAACGGCTCGGTCACGTGATCCTGGCCGATAAGGTCGGCAAAAGACTCGGGCCGGTAACGGCGATACAGGGCTTGGCTCACGGACCTCAATCTAGTCGGCATGCCCGACACCTCGCCCGACTCGCCACATGAAGGGATCCCCCGCGTACCTGGAAGAGCTCACCTGCCCTTGCTGCCT
>JBDTMW010000190.1:0-4926 GCA_039934065.1 Actinomycetota bacterium
GCGACGTCGGCTCCGGTGGAGGCGATGACGCGTGCCGTGAACGTCGACGCGTTCATCCCGTGTTCGGCGGCGGACACCCAGTAGGCATCCACGGCCTCGACGTGACGGGGGTCGGGCTCGCCGCGCCAGCGGATCATGAACCGTTCGACGATGGAGTGCGCCTTGTCCACCTCGCTTTGAGGAACCATCGGGTGGTCCTGACCGCGGGCGGACTGTGCGATGAATGAAAGGGCCATCACCGAGGCGCGAGCCAGGTCCTCGCGCACCTGCTCAGCGTCGATGTCCAGCATCGGCTGGAATCCCCAGACCGGGGCGAGCTGGGCCAGGGCGCTCTGGACGTCGACGCGGACGTCACCGGTGTGGACAGGGAGCGGGAACGGCTCGGCCGGCGGCAGGCCCGGGTTGAACTCGTTGTCGACCAGAAGGCCCCAGACATGACCGAAGGGCACCCGCCCGACCAGATCGTTGATGTTCACGCCGCGGTAGCGCAGCGAGCCGCCCTCTTTGTCGGGCTCGGCGATCTCCGACTCGAAGGCAATGACGCCCTCGAGGCCTGGCTTGAAGTCGCTGTCGCTCATGAATAGACCCTCTCCCGGCCGGCGTCGTTTCCGGACCGCAAGCCATTGTGCCCCGTTCGGCCGCGAGATTGGTCCGGCGGCTGGTATGACGTCCGGGATCCCGCGCCCTAGCGGCTACTTGTTGCGGCGAATTGCTTTGAGGGGGTTGGGTTTCGGGCGCAGGTCGATTGTCGGGCGGATGCGTTTGGTCAGGTCGTATCCCTGGATGAGCTGCGTCAGCGGGGTCGTGACCCCCGGGTGGCTGGCGATCGGCTCACTGCCGTTGAAGACGACCCACACCTGGACGTCGCCCTCCCACACGGGCATCACCGAGCCGTCCATCAGCCCCTCCGCGTGGGCGAGCGCCTGCTTGCGCGCGGTCAGCCTGGCCAGCTGCTTCTGGGCGAACTCCTTGGCTGGCTCCTTGCCGTGCTTGATCGCCTCGTATGCGACCGGGCCGTACTTGACCCCCAGCTTGACGACGTTGGTCAGTGCTTTTGCCTTGCCCGGCATGGTGCCCTCCCTTTCGAGCGGATGTCCTTGCAGCCTAATGTCGCTGGCATGAGCGATGCACTTCACAGCGAGTACGCCGGCGAGGGTCTGGCCGAGGCCGATCTGGCGGCAACCCCGTGGGATCAGGCTCGGCGCTGGGTGGATGACGCGGTCTACCGCTCCGTGGAGCAGCACGACGTGCCGGAGCCGCTGGCAATGTCTGTGGCCACGGTCGACGCGGCTGGCCGACCAGACGTCAGAGCCGTCCTGATGCGTTTCTTCGACCCCGCCGGGCCAGGTTTCGTCACGAACCTCGAGTCGACCAAAGGCGTTCAGATTGAAGGAAATCCGGCAGTCGCCGCGATGCTGGTCTGGGCTGCTATGTATCGGGCCATTCGCTTCCGTGGGACGGCGGAGCAGCTCACCGGCGACGAGGTTGAGCGGTACTTCGGCGAGCGTCCATGGGGCTCCCGGATCAGCGCGTGGGCCTCTCGACAGTCCCAGCTGATTGAGGGCAGGTCCGGTCTGGAGGAGGCCTACGAGCGGTATGCCGAGCGGTGGCCAGACCGGGGGGCGAGCGACGACGTACCAGTCCCCGACTTCTGGGGGGGCTACCGGATCACCTGCGATGAGGTCGAGTTCTGGGCGGGCCGCCGCGACCGGCTGCATGACCGTCTCGCCTTCGTACGCAAAGGCGCTGGCGGGCTGGACGACGCGGGCGCCTGGCGACTGGAACGGCGGCAACCATGACCGACCCGACCGACCCGACCGACCCGACCGACCCGACCGACCCGACCGAGACGAAGACGGCAGTCGGGCCGTCCCTTGACGAGCGTCGCCATCTCGCGATGCCGGGCGTCGAACGCACGTTGATCGGCCGGCAGCCCGTGTCACCCCAAGACGAGCTGCGCGGCATCGTGGCCGAGCTGGACCTTTCCGGCGACTCGGTCTGGGACCGGTACGGCGAAGGCGGTCCGGTCGCCGCGTTGGAGAGCCAGGTCGCCGAGGTGCTTTGCAAGCCGGCAGCAGTGATGTTCCCCAGCGGCACCATGGCGCAGCAGTCGACATTGCGGGTCTGGAGCGATCGACAGGGTGACCGGCGCATCGCCATACCTGCGTTGTCCCACCTGTTGCACCATGAGCAGGACGGCCCGCGGCTGCTCAACGGTTTCGAGTGGGCGCTGCTGACCACGGGGGGCGTCGTCCCGACCGTCGACCACCTCGCGGCCATCCCCGGACGTCTCGGTGCGGCGCTGCTGGAGCTGCCGCTGCGTGACGCCGGCTACCTGCTGCCGTCATGGGACGAGCTTGAGGCGTTCTCGCATGCCTGCCGGGACCGCGGCCTGCCCCTGCACCTTGATGGCGCGCGGATCTGGGAGTCCGCCTCACACCTCGGGCACAGCCCCGCGCAGATCGCGGCGCTCGCCGATACGGTCTACGTCTCGTTCTACAAGGGTCTTCGCGGGCTGGCCGGTGCCGTGGTCGCCGGGCCGGAAGACGTGATCGCCGAGGTAAGGCTCTGGCGAAGCCGTCACGGTGGCACGCTCTGGACGATGCTCCCGTATGCCGTGTCCGCCCTTCGCGGCCTGCGCGACGAGCTGCCGCGCATGGCGGAATACCACGAACGAGCTTTGGCTATGGCCGAACTGTTGGTAGCAAAGGGGATTCGCACCTTTCCCGCGCGGCCACACTGCAACGCGTTCCGCCTCCTCGTCGAGGCTCCCGGTGACGTCGTGACCGAGCGCGTGGTCTCCGTGATGGAACGCGAACGCCTGCAGGTGACTCCGCCATGGAGGGACTCGGCCGATGTCCCGGGCTGGTCATGGACCGAGTTCACGGTCGGCCCGGCGACCATGGAGCGGGGCGTCCAGGAGTCTGTCGACCTGCTGGCTCGGTGCCTGCTCGGCGATGAGAGGGGCTGAGTAGAGACATGGAACAGCCCGCGAGTCCAGGGCTCTCGCTCTGGCGTGCGACGGACGAATCGCACCTGCTCACGGGCTGCGGTGACTGCGTGGATTGCGGTCACCCTTGCCGTCCCTGCTCTGGCGCACCGAAAGGAGGCCAGGAACGGGCTGGGCTAACGCTCAGCCACCTCACGCGTCCGTTTGTTTTTCACTAGGCGGACCACCTCCCTTCTCGTGTCCAACAAAGGTAAATGCGCGGATCGGCTCTGTAAATGGGTTTGTCCGAGATGTGAACAAGGGCAACGACCGGGTCAGATCATTCCGGACCGGCTCAGAGCGGGCGGACCTTCGCGGCATCCACCGAGATCCACACGGCCTCCGCCTGGGCGAGCAGGCGACCATCGGCGGCATACAGGCAGGTCCCGCTGTAGAACTTGCGACCCTCATGTCGACGCGGCCAGGCCAGCACGACATGGGGCTCTCCGACCGCCGGCAGCTCACGTACCTCCGCCGTCATCGTGCCCAGCACGATCTCTCGTAGAGCGATGCCGGACGCCCAGCCGCCGGGGCAGTCCAGCGCTGCCCAGACCAGCTCGGGGGTCGACTCGCGCGGCGTCCAGGCGGCCGCGCGCAGGTGCTCGTGTCCGGCCAGCAAACCGGTGTGCAGGCACAGGGCGTCGGCGGGGTCGCGGCCGGTGCCGCAGGTGAAACAGGTGGGGAACGGATGAGAAAGCAGGCCCTCGTATGCCGGCCCTGCCGCCTCCGCCTGGGCATAGGTCACCGGCGTCGGCAGCTCGCCTGGGTCCAGGGGCGCCGCCGGAAAGGCTTGCGCCACCAACGTCTGGCCATCCCGGATCTCGACCGTGCCGTCGTCCCCGTGTGAGACCACCATCTCCGTGTCCAGCGGTGGCGGCGTGCGCAGGCGAACCGTGACCGCGCCCCCCTCCAACGCCCCGTCGACGAGCTGGGCCAGGTGGCCGCTCGTCCATCCGCCATTGCCAGACATGGGCGGACCGCTGAAGCGTGCTGGCACCACAAACGACTCGGTCATGAAGAGAACGTACGCCAGCTGGTGTCGAACAGGTCAAAGCTTCGCTCATGAGTGAGAGGCTGTATCCGTGACCGACTTGATTGACACCACAGAGATGTACCTCCGGACCATCTTCGAGCTCGAGGAGGAGGGCATCCCGCCCCTGCGTGCGCGCATCGCCGAGCGCCTGGGCCATTCGGGTCCCACGGTCTCCCAGACCGTCGCCCGGATGGAACGTGATGGCCTGCTCACCCTCGCCAAAGACCGGCACCTTGAGCTGTCCGCCCAGGGACGCCAGACTGCGACCCGGGTCATGCGCAAGCATCGACTTGCCGAGCGCCTGCTGCAAGATGTCATCGGTCTCGAGTGGGAGTTCGTCCACGACGAGGCATGCCGGTGGGAGCACGTGATCAGCGAGCGGGTCGAGCGCAAGATCCTGGCGCTGATCGGCGAGCACCACGAGAGTCCCTACGGCAACCCGATCCCGGGGCTCGACGAGCTTGGGGAGCCGCTGAACGAGGACTTTCGGCGTGGGGTGTCCAGCCTGGTCGAGCTCGCCGTCGATGGGCCGATCGTCGTGACCGTGCGCCGGATCGGCGAACCCGCCCAGGTCGAGCCCGAGGCGCTGAACCTCCTCACCCAGGCCGGTCTGATGCCCGGGCGGCGTGTTCGAGTTCGCCGTGAGGATGGCCGGATCGTGGTCGTGCGCGAGGGTGCCCCGGAGGTGTCCGGGGTCTCGTTGCCCGATGACGTCGCTGCCCACGTGTTTGCGGACTCGCCTGAGGCAGTTCCCGTTCTTGGCGAGGTCTTGGAATTTCCGTGACCGGAATGTGACATAGCCACGTCCCATGTGTACGGTGGAGGCACTCCATCCGGCCGGGTGGTGTTCTTGATGCGGTTCGCCTAGTCCTGTCACCGCAATCGAGACTTTCAATTTCCGCTT
>JBDTMW010000191.1:0-4911 GCA_039934065.1 Actinomycetota bacterium
CGCTCGGGCAAGATCATGCGCCGTCTGCTCAAGGACGTCGCCGAGAACCGCGAGGTCGGCGACGTCACCACCCTGGCCGACTCGAGCGTGATGGACCTGATCAAGACCGGTCTCCAGTCATCCGCCGATGAGTGACAGGTTGGCCGACTGAGTCCTGACGGCATTCCGGACGTCTCCCCCGCCCGCACTGGGTATGGTCGGGGGATACGTATCCGGAAGTGAGGTTCCATGACCGATCAGAACGGCACGACAGAGCATGCTCCCGGGACGGCCGAGCGCACCCTCGGACAGCTGGTGGCCGACGCGACCCACGACCTTTCGTCGATCATTCACAGCGAGATCGCCCTGGCCAAGGCCGAGATGGCCGCCGATGCCAAAAGAGTCGGTATGGGTGCCGGCCTTTTTGCCGCGGCTGGGTTCTTGGCCTTCCTGGCCCTGATCCTGCTGCTGATCGCGGCGGCCTACGGCCTGGTGGCCGCTGGCCTGGCGCCCTGGCTGTCGTTCCTGATCGTGGCCATCGTCCTGCTCGTTCTCGGGACGATCATGGCAGTGGTCGGCAAGGGCCGCGTGAGCAAGATCAAGGGCAAACCCGAGCGCGCCATCAAGAACGCACAGGCCACCATCGCGGCCATCCGGCCCACCCGCACCTGAGCGACCCGGCAGGTCGTAGACCAACCCTGACCGAAGCGAGATCTGAGCAGATGAGGAACGACGCGTCGTCCGTGCTCATCGCAGGGCCCTGGGAGCACCGGTTCGTCGCCGCCAACGGTGCACGCTTTCACGTGGCTGAGCTCGGCGAGGGGCCGCTCGTCGTTCTCCTGCATGGGTTTCCACAGTTCTGGTGGGCGTGGCGTGACCAGCTGACGGCGCTTTCCGAGGCCGGGTACAAGGCGGTCGCCATCGACCTGCGCGGATACGGGGCATCTGACAAGCCACCCCGCGGCTACGACACGTTCACCCTTGCCGCCGATGTCGCGAGCATCGTGCGATCCCTGGGCGAGAGCAGCGCGGTGATCGTCGGACACGGTTGGGGCGGCTGGATCGCGTGGTCCATGCCGACGATGCAGCCAGCCGTGACCACGGCGATAGCCGCCCTCGGCATGCCGCATCCGCTGGTTCTTCGTCGGGCGTCAGTGCGAAACCCGGCCCAGATCAGGGCCAACGCCTATCTGGCAGGACTGCAACGGCCCTTTGTCCCCGAACATCAGATGAGCACCAGCCCCACCTATGTCGAACACCTGTTGGCTGCCTGGTCGGCCCCCCAGAGTGAGTGGCCCCCTGGGGACGTCGCCCAGCGCTATGCCGAGGCGATGGCGCTTCCGTTCGTTGCCCACTCCGCGGCGGAGTACTACCGCTGGGTCGTCCGCAGCCAGTGGCGACTGGACGGCAGACGATTCGCCCACCGGCTGAACGCCCCCATCACAGTGCCCGTCCTGCAGTTACAAGGTTCGCAGGACGGTGCTGTGGTGCCATCCCTTGCCCAGGCCTCATCGGCATACGTCCAGGGCCCGTTCGAGCAACATCTCATCGCCGGCGCGGGGCATTTCCTGCCCGAAGAAGCACCGGACGAGGTCAACGCCCACCTGGTGCGCTGGCTGGCCGGCAAGCACTGACCCGCGTCAGCGACACGTGAGGCTCACCCGGCGGCACATCCACCGGTGTTCACCGGGGAGACCGAGCTGCTGGCCGCGCTCAGGACCGGCCTGGCCTCGTCGAGCGTGAGGGCGTATCCGGTCTTCTCATCATCGAGCGACTTGGCGAAGACGATCCCCACGACCTCACCCCGTGGCGACAGGAGGGGCCCTCCGGAGTTGCCCGGCTCGACCCTGGCAAAGAGCGAGTAGACCTCGCGAACCACACCCGGATTGCCATAGATGTCAGCGCCTCTGGCGGTGAGAACATCACGGACACGAGCCGAGTCGACGCGGTAGGGCCCGTCCAGCGGGAAGCCCGCAACCACGGCACCGTCGGAACGCTTGAGGCTCGGGCCCTGCGTCAGCGCGGGCGCGGGCAGCCCAGGCACCGACAGCACGGCAAGGTCACGTTTGGGGTCGAAGTAGACCACACGGGCGTCATACGTGTGACCGGTGCCGCGGATCCGCACGTGCTCGAACGACACCCCTGCGACGACGTGCGCATTTGTCAGCACCCGCTCCGGCGAGACGACCCAGCCGCTGCCTTCCTGCCCGCGGTTGCACGACTCCGCGATGCCGTTGATCTTGACGATCGACCCTGCCGCCGCCGCCACCCCTGGGCCAAACGCCGCCCGGCCGTCCGGCGGTGCGACGGGAGCGATCGGCTCGGTCGACACCCCTTCGAAGACGCGAGGGAAGCCCTCCCGGTCCAGCACGGACCGGAACCCGGCGAAGAGCCGCGCGGTCTGTGGCGGCACAAAACGGTCAATCGTCTGTATGACGCGGGAGCCGCCGATCGCCCTGGCCACCGGCGCCGAGGCGCCCCCTCGCACCGCGCCGGCCATGAACCAGAGGAGGACGGACACTGCGAGCACGGTCGCCACCGCACCCAGGATGGAGTCGATCACCCGTACCGGTTCGACCCGCAGCCCGCGGCGCAGGCGAGAACCGACCCCCACCGCGATCGCCTGGCCGAGAGAGGCGAAGACGAAGACGCCGAACACCAGGACAGCCGTACGCAACAGGACGCTGCCGTCCACGCGGTCCCAGCGCCGCAACAGGTCAGGCAGCAGCCACATGCCCAGGGCGCCACCGGAGAGGAACCCGACCAGGGACAGCACGCTCACCACGAACCCGTGGCGGTAACCCGTGAAGCCATAGCTCACCAGCAGCGCCGCCAACACGACGTCAAGCACGATCGAGCTCATGCAGGGTCTCTCTCAGGTCGGGCCGGCGGTGCCACCGAGCCATCACGGGCTCCGACGAAGTGTGAAGGCAGCGGTCGGTGGTCGTCGCGGTCCCACGACCGCTCGAGACCAGCCAGCTCGATGACCTTGGAGAGCAGCCCCGCCGTGAATCCCCACACCAGCAGGCCATCGACGTCGAACGCCGGGCCGACGAACCCGCTGGGATGGGTGATCGTGAACCGCTTTGCCGGGTCGGTGAGCTCGGAGAGCGGAACCCTCAGGACCCGGGCGACCTCACGATGGTCGACGATGTCGATCGCACTCGGTTCTGCCCACCACGCCAGGATCGGTGTGACCACGAAGTTGCTGGGCGGGAGATACAGCGCGGGGAGCTCGGCCACGACCTGTACACCGGTCGGGTCCAGGCCCACCTCTTCCTGGGCCTCTCGCAGAGCAGCCGCAGCTGGACCGACATCCGTGGGATCGAGAGCGCCACCCGGAAACGACACCTGCCCTGCATGGGAACGCATGCTGTGCGATCGCTCGGTGAGTACGACGTCCTCCCCGCCGTCCACATCTGGCCCGAACAGGATGAGCACCGCAGACTGCCTGCCGCCCTCGTCCGGGGGCAGGAACCGACTGAAGAACTGCGGCTCGAGCTGATCGAGCCGGTCCACCAGATGCGCCATCCAGTGCGGCTGGGGATCGGTCACGACAGTCCCGGTGCCAGCTCGTACTTCAGCAGCTCCGTCGCCTTGGCCGGGTCCATCTCACCCTCGCCGTAGGAAGGACACCACCTGGCCACCGGGCATGCGCCGCACGCAGGCTTGCGCGCGTGACAGGTACGTCGTCCGTGAAAGATCAGAACATGGGAGAGCATGGTCCAGTCCTTCTTCGGGATCAGCGCGCCCACGGCGTGCTCGACCTTCACCGGATCCACCTCGTCGGTCCAGCCAAAACGCCTCGCCAAACGGCCGAAGTGCGTGTCAACAGTGATCCCGGGGATGCCGAAAGCGTCGCCCAGCACCACATTGGCGGTCTTGCGTCCGACGCCGGGAAGGGTGACCAGGTCCTTGAGCCGAGGCGGCACCTCGTCGTCGAACCGCTCGACCAGCGCGGTCCCGATCTTGATCAGTGAGTCGGTCTTGGCGCGATAGAAACCCGTCGACTGAATCATCGTCTCGAGCTCGGCGCGATCAGCTCCGGCGAAGTCCGCGGCAGTCCGGTAGCGGGCGAAAACCTCTGGGGTCACCATGTTTACCCGGACATCGGTGGTCTGCGCGGACATCACTGTGGCAACCAGAAGCTGCAACGGATTCTCGAAATCAAGCTCGCAGCGGGCAGTGGGGTAGCGCTCGACCAGCACGCGATACATCTTGCGCGCCCGACGGGTCAACGCGACCTGGGTCTCTGGGCTTTTAGTCGCAGGCACCTGGTCAGACTAATCGGCGTCGAGGGCAATGCCCCCAATCCGCGGCGCTCTGGCAGACTGTGCGCCGTGGACATCGACATCGTAAGAAGATCACCGCTCTTCGCCGCCCTGGACGACGATTCTGCTGGCGCACTGATGGAGTCGATGACGGCATCGCATCTCGAACGAGGCGACATCCTGTTCCGTGAGGGCGACCGCGGCGACCGGCTGTACGTCATCGGCGAGGGCAAGATCAAGCTCGGGCGGACCAGCAACGACGGCCGCGAAAACCTCTTGGCCATCCTCGGCCCGGGCGAGATGTTCGGCGAGCTCTCCCTCTTTGACCCGGGCGCCCGCACCGCGACCGCCACTGCCGTCGCCGAGTCACAGCTCATCGCGCTCGGCCATGACGACCTCAACCTGTTCCTGTCGGGCCGTCCGGCTGTGGCCGCGACCTTGCTGGCCGCGCTGGCCCGTCGTCTTCGTCGTACGAACGAGGCCCTGGCGGATCTCGTCTTCACCGACGTGCCCGGTCGCGTGGCCAAGGCCCTGCTCGACCTCTCCGCCCGCTTCGGCCGCCCGGCCGAGGACGGCATCCTGGTGCCGCACGACCTGACCCAGGAAGAGCTCGCCCAGCTCGTCGGCGCCTCCCGCGAGACGGTCAACAAGGCTCTGGCCG
>JBDTMW010000192.1:0-4890 GCA_039934065.1 Actinomycetota bacterium
CGCCGCCGTCGTCGTTGGCCATGTTGGCCTGGATCTGGTTGGCGTAGATGTCCACGGCACCGGATCCGGGCGAGAGCGCGCCAGGTGTCGCCGGCAGCTCTCCGGCGATCATGATGCCGCCGCCCTCGTCGTTGGAGAAGTTGTAGTAGATGCGGTTGTCATGGATCTTGCCGCCCGGGCTGTAGCCATAGGCGCTCATCCCGGCGCCATACTCCAACGAGAAGTTTCCGCAGATGTCGTTGCCGGCCACCTCGTAGCTGTCCGAGCCGGCGTAGAGACCGACGCCGCCGGCCAGGTTGGTTCCGGCGTTGGAGATGATCCGGTTGCTGGCGATCCGGACGTTCTCGTTGTGCTGGTTGGTGTTCGGAGCGGCGAGATCGGGGGTGCCGATGCGGATGGTCCCGTAACCACCCCCGTTGTTCTGCACGACGTTGTTGGTGATCTGCAGGTAGCGGGCGTAGGCGTTGGCGAAGATCGCGCCACCCTGGGTCACGATGTTGGGAGGAAGTCCGGTCGCGAACCCTCCGAGCGAGTTGATGTTGCCGGGGAAGCCCACCTGGTTGGCGCCGCGGATGTCAAATCCGTCGATGCCGGCCTTGAAGGCGCTCGTGAACTGGCGCGCCGCACCACTCGCGGTGGTGGCGGTCTGCGAGGCGAGCACATAGATGCCCGCACCGTCGTTGACCGCCTGGTTGCCGTCCCACGTCATGGCGCCGACCTTGGCGAACCAGTCGGTGGCCAGTGCGCCGTCGCCGCCGAACGCGCCGGCGTCGATGTGCGATCCGGGCACGAAGGTTGTGCCCTGGAAGCCGCCCGGACCGACGCCTTGTAGCTTCACCGGCGAGGCGACGATCAGGTTCTCGTAGTAGGCGCCACGCGGGTTGTAGCTCGCGCTTGTCGGGTCTGGGGTGGGAGTGCCCGGGTACACGACCACGAGGTCGTCACCGTTGTTGGCGGCGGCGTCGTCAAGGGCGTTCTGAATGGCATGGTCCACCCCGGCAGCGGACTTGCTCGCAGGGTTCGTCGGGTTGTACCGCAGGGTGCTCGCGCTGGGGCCGACCTCGCGCACGGTCGGGCTGTACCCAGTGCCCAGCACATGGACGGTGAGCCCGTTGACCGTGCTCTGTTTGTTGTCTGCCGTGATGTTGAGCTGATGGGCGCCTACGGGGGCGCCCGCAGGCACGGTAACAGCGATCGCGGTGTTGCTCCAGGCGTTGACAGTCAGCACGGTGCTGTCCAGGGTGACCTGACCGGCACCCTGGGTGGCACCGAAGCCGGTCCCGTCAATGGCGATCGAACGATCACCGCTCGAGGGCACGTACGGTCGCGACACGGCGAACAGCTGTGGCGTGTTCTCCGCGACGGTGCACGCCACCGCTTTGTTGAGTCCCGACGTCGGCGACTCGAGGAAGACGCCAACCTGGGTCGGGGCAAGGTCGGTCGGGATGGCCACGCCGGGCATGGCTTCGAACTCGGTCGCGATGGTCCTGTATCTCGGGTTGTAGTTCGGGTTCAGCTGCCCGGGAACGCCGGGGTCGTTACCCACGAAGCGGTACACGTTGGTGCACACACCGGAGGGTGTGGGGCAGCTGATGTGGTTGGTGGAGGGCAGCAGCACGTCGTAGGTCCCGTTGTAGTCGGACTCCACGGTGGTCACGAGCCGGTTGGTGAAGTCGTAGATGCCGACCGGTGCGAAGGCGATGCCGGTCTTCTCGCCGTAGAGAGTCGAGCGCGGGTCAGTGCTGAAGTTGATGTCGTCCACGATCAGCCCACGCAAGCGTGACGGGATCGGGACATCGGTGAAGATGTTGAACATGGGCACGATCGACTTGCCGTTGTTCACGGTCACCAGCTTGGTGTCGCATCGTGGCTTGGGTGAGCCCTCGTAAGGCGTCCCGCCGATGTCCAGGATGGTGGCGTTGTCGACGGGTGTAGAGGCCGGCACCGTCACTCCGACCGGCAGGTCGTTGGAAACGCCGCCGTCTCCGACCACTGCCGGGTAGTTGTCATTGTTGGTCGCGTCACCCAGGACGTCCACGGTGTGCAGGGCCCCGACGCAGGCCGGCGGTGGCACCTGCGGGGTGATCTGGTTGCCGTTGGCGATATTGATGTTCTCTTCGGCGGTCACCTTGTACTTCGGGACGTTGTTGGCGTCCTTGGGGATCGCCACGTGGACCAGGTAGTCACGGGCTCCCGGCAGTGGCATCAGGGTGCCGGTGGAACAAACACCGTTAATGGGGTCGAACACTCCTGGCGTGAGATCTGCCAGGAAGCAGCCGTCGCCGAACCCGTAGTTTCCGTCCACAGCTGCACCGAAGTTGGCGTCCGGAGTGCCCTGGTCGGTGGGGTAGGCCCCGAACTGCACGCTCTGAACGGGGGACGAAATGCAGTCGCCGTCGGTGTTCTGCGTGGGGACTAGCACGTTCTCGTCCACGCCGGGGACCAGCGGTACGCCGTCGACGTCACGGGCCACACAGCCGGTCGGGCGGCCCCAGTTCTCCGAGACGTAGTTGTTCAGCAGCGCGCCACGCTTGTAGGAGCCGTCGGCAGCGAGCTCGTGGGTTTCCATGGCGTCGCAGGGCGCGCCCGGGTTCGTGCCGCAGTCGACTGTTGAGTACAGCTCGACCGGAACGTCGGAGACGCCGGGCTGCCAGTCCTCGGAGGCGGCGAACTGGGGGTTGAGCTCGTTGCGGGTCGTGTCGTAGCTCACCGAGCCGACGATGCCGCCGTTGCGCGGGTCGATGCCGTTCGCACCAGACGGGTCATAGGTGTGAACGCCCCAGTCCATCCGGCCGGCCAGGCCGATGATGGGGAGCACGCTGACGTCGACGCCTGCACCCTTGACCGTGGTCGCCGTCGGCTGGTTATCAGCCTGGTAGGTGACCCCTGTCGTGTAGAAGGAGTCACTGTAGGCCTCCATCACGTTCCACTCACTGAGCGGATAGGCGCTCTCGAAGTGGTAGTAGCCCTTGCTGTCAGTGGTGACCGCGTTCGTGCCACGGTCCATCAGCGAGTTGTCCTTCTTGCGCATGGTCAGCCCGAAGTTGGGGACGCCGGGCTCGCCCGGGTCCTTGACCCCGTTGCGGTTGACGTCGTTGAAGACGTACCCGTCGAGCTCGGTCCACCAGCCGTTGATGGGCACGTTGCCCATGTCCACCATCTGGCCGTTGCTCACGGTCACGTTGACCAGGTTGAGGAAGTAGTTCTGCGGCTCATCCCACCAGCTCAGCTGGTAGTTGCCGTCGGGTACGCCGGTGATGTCGAACGCGCCGTTCGCGTCGCCTTGGCCGACCCACACTGCCTTGTCGCCGTTCTGCAGGTCCGCGAGCGAGAGCCACGGCCGGACGATGGGCTTGCCGATCTTGCTTCCCGTCATGCCCATCCAGAGGTTGAAGTCGCCGCCCTTGGGGGGGGTGTACTGCTTGATCCCCACCACGACGCCCTTGATGTGCCCGGTTCCACCCGCCAGGGTGTTCGTGGGCGGGGCGAAGCCGAAGATCGGCAGGGGAACAGGTTCGCCGGCCACCAACGCCTCCGTGTCGAAGCCGGTGCTTCCTTCCATCAGCCAGGTGTCCCAGTCGTGGTTACCTTCGAGCGTCGTCGTCTGGATCCAGGTCTGCCCGTCTGGGGGTGTTGCCGTGAGGGTGTAGCGGTTGGTGCCCAGGTGGGGGATCGCCAGGACACCATTGATGTCGCTGACACAGCTTCCTCCGGTGATGGCGACTACCGGGAGCATCTCGGCATCGAGACTCCCGATGGGGATCTGATGCGTGACCGGGTCTTCGCCCACGTAGGTGGTGCACAGGGGGTTCCCGTAGACGTCGGTCTGCACCTCGCCCAGGGTGTCCATGATGTGCCCGACGAACCCCTTCAGACCGGGCTCGCCTTGATTGATTGTTCCGTCGGTCGGCGCGCTGTCGCTGAAGATCTGGGCCAGCAGCGTCGAGTCGGGCAGCGGGGTGGGCTGGAGCTGGACCGTGACCGGGTCGGTGGTGAGCAGCGGCATGGTGAAGTGCTCGCCGTCGAGCTTGTAGCCGTCGGCGAGCACAGAGATCAGGTAACGGCCGTCGGGCAGGTTGAGACCGGAGGCGAAGTCGGCCTGGCCGCCCTGGGCGATGATGGGGCTCGTGGCGTGAGGCACTTCCTTGATCGAAGGCCAGTCGCAATTGGCTGGGTAGCCGACATCGGCTGTCGAACAGCCCGTGCCCGGCGCCGGGGACCGCTGAGCGGTGGTGCCGGTGTTGTCCTCATTGATGATGTACTTGAACGTGGTGATGGGGGCGCCCTTGTCAACGCCGGCACCTGCGAAGGCGCGCGGTTCGGTGCGGGCGCTGATCACCTCGAGCGTCAGCGTGTTCGTCGCTGCCTGGGCAGGGAGCACCGGCAGTGCAACGAGCATCGCGGTCGGCATGACCATGACGACCGCAGCGGTCCCCAATCGCCTCCATACCGACCGGTTCGGCGGTCTGCTCAGCCTTCGTCGGTTCGCGAGAATCTTCCCGCTTCGGGACGTGTTCGCTGTTGGAGGGGTAGCCCACAGTTCGCGCATTTGCTTCACCTTCCCGGCAAGCCCAGTTGCTCGCTAGACCAGCCCAATGTGAACCGTGGGGCAGGACTTGATGGGTTTCATTGCGCGATTGTCATGTGTCCGTCATCAGGACGCGACGAGGGCTCGTCTGCCGGCACTTTGGGGCTTCGTAAATACGCGCTTTGAGGGATCGCGGCGTTGTCTGGTTGTCCTACCGTGAGTGCCCATATCGCCAAGAAACCCGAATGAAACCAAGGGGATGATCAACATGCCTGAGCTCAGCTTCCCTTGGCGCCGCCTGCTTGCTCCGGCGCCGTCGATCGCGGCGGTACTCATCCTTCTGGCTGGTTCCGTTCTGACAA
>JBDTMW010000193.1:0-4882 GCA_039934065.1 Actinomycetota bacterium
CGCCACCCTCGCGGTCACCAACGTCGAAGGCAGCCCGCTGGCGATGGCCGCTGACCTGGCGCTGGTCACCCGGGCCGGCCCGGAGCGGGCGGTCCCGGCGACCAAGACCTTCACCACCCAGCTGGCAGCAATGGCGGTACTGGCGACGGCGCTGGCACCTGATCCGAGCGCACTGGACGCCGACCTGGACCGGGTGCCGCAGGAGATCGAAAAGCTCATCGCCCATCGCACGGGTGTCGATGACGCGGTGACGCTGCTGGCTCGCACCAACGAGGTGCTGGTCAGCGGACGCGGACTTGCGTTTGCCGCAGCTGTCGAGACCGCGCTCAAGCTGGAGGAGACCTGCCTGCGGCCCGTCCGGGGGCTGTCCTACGCGGACCTCAAGCACGGTCCCATCGCGATCGTCGACCCCCAACTGGTCTCGATAGTGGTGGCCGCCCAGGACGGGCCCATGCTCGAGGGTCTCACCGAGCTCTTGGGTGACCTTCGCTCCCGTGGGGCCTTGACCGTCGGTATCGGTGGGGACGCGGCCTTCGCCGCTGCAGCTGATGTCAGCGTCGCCGGGCCGGACCTGCCCGAAACGGTCGCGCCCATTGCCCTGGTGGTGGCCGGTCAGCTGGTCGTCGAGGGTCTCGCCCTTGCGCTCGGGCTCAATCCCGACGCGCCCCGCGGGCTCCACAAGGTGACCCAGACCGACACCTGAGCCCCGCCGGCGACCGGCCGTGCCTGACGGCCACGGCCGCAGGCTCGCGGCGGCGTTCGCTACGGGGCGGCTTTGAAGCCGGAGATGTTGGCACCGAGCCAGGTCAGGCTGCCCGGAAGAAGGCCCTGCCAGAGGCTCATGCGGTGTCCGGCATGCTGGAGCACGGTGGCGTCCACGGCCAAGGGTGGCCTGGCGGCCTTGAGCAACGCAGCGCTCGAGTTGTAGGAGACGGAATCCGCATGGGAGGTCTCCAGCCAGATGGCCACCGGCGGGGGAGCCCGCTTGCTCAGGGCAACCAGGTCGTAGCGGGCGGCGAGCCGGCTGCCCGCTGGAATCGGGTCGTAGAACGGGCCGAACTCGGGGCGGAAGTAGCCGCCCATCACGATCGCAGCCGCGTACTGGGCGGGATGCAGCATGGCCACCATGGCCGCGCACCAGCCGCCGGTCGACAGCCCGATCGTGGCCCAGGATGCCCGGTCGGTCCGGACCCGGAAGGTATGTGTGACCCAGTTCGGGATGTCCTGAGCCAGCCAGGTTTCCACTTGCTGGTTGCCGGTGCTGCCGTTGACACACTCAGTGTCCACGCCAGCGGGGAACTCCACCTGCGGAGAGACGACCAGGACCGGGCGCATTCGTTTCGCCGCCGCCTCCTGCGCCGTCGCACCACCGAGGTTCATGGTGCCGATCCACTGTTTCGGGTCGCTGGGGTAGCCCTGGAACGTCTCCATGACGGGGTACCTCACTGAGGCGTTCGCGAGGGCGCTGTAGCCCGGCGGCAGCTGGACCAGGACCGTGCCCGTGATCCCGCTCAGGGAGCCCTTGATCTGGTACGAGATCACCCCGGAGGAGCTGATCCGACCAGCGGGCAGCGGGGGGAGCGCCCCGGCAGCGGTGGCAGCTGTGCCGGTCACCTGCCCGCCAGCGGCGTGGAGCGCGCTGGTGCCTCGGCTCACGGTCGTCGACGTGAGGCTTCCGCCTAAGGCGCCTCGCAGGTCCGTCCAGTCCGCGAAGAACAGGAACTGGGCGTTGACCTGTGTGGCTGCCGTCAGCAACACCAGGACGTTGACCGTGAGCAGCATTCCTGTCCTGGCTGCGATCTTGGTCAGGCTTCGCCCGGCCAGCGAAGGCCAGCGCAGGATCAGGACGACGAAGGCTGAAAATGTGAAGAGGACGACAACGCCGAGGAACACCGGCCCGGTCAACGACATTGCGGGCATCCTTCGCTACCTCTTGCGGCCGTGATCATCCGGATGACGGCGACGTCGCCGCCAGCAGGGCCGAGGAGATCAGCTGGTTGCCGGCAGTGTTGGGGTGGTCCCCGTCGGCTGCCAGCAGGGCCGTTGGGTTCAGGTCGCCGTCGCCCTTGAAGGGCGAGTACAGATCGACGCAGACGGCGCCGGCATGCTGGGCTGCGGCGCAGATCTGGCTGTTGAGTGCCCGGGTGAGCTCGTCGCTCCAACGGAGGTAGGCGGGGCCGTCGCTGGCTCGAGCGACGTCGCCATCGGCAAAGACGTTCCAGTAGTCCGTGACCAGGATCTGGGTGGGCCGGTGACCGCGCAGATCCTGGGCAGCGGTCACAATCGCACTGAGGTCCGAACCCACTGCGTCCACGGCTGGCGCGTAGCACGCTGCCGAGCAGTCCGAGTCCTGCCAGCGGGAAAGAAGTGGCAGGAGGTCGTTGGCGCCGATCGTCACCAGCAGGATGTCTGCTGTGGCCACACTCCTGGCGGTCGGAGTGGGGCGTGTCATGAGGGAGCGCAGGGTGGCGGCGCTGAGGCCGTTGATGCCAAGGTTGACGGCGTCGGCGGGACCACCGGCGGCGGCCGGCAGATGTGCCGCATACGACTCCACGAACCCGGTGCACCCGCACGCTGTTGCGGCGGTGACCGAGTCGCCGATGGCCACGACGACGGCGGACCTGGGCTTCGGCGTCGGTGTCGGTGTGGGTGTCGGTGTGGGTGTCGGCGTCGCAGCCGCCCTGGTAGTTGACACTGCCTTCGTCGTCCTGGAGCGTGGCAGTTCGCCTGAAGTTGTTGGGCTGGCGGCCCACGCGGCCCAGATCGCGACCGCGACCGCGAACAGGACGGCAACCAACCCGACCCGCGCCTGGCTTGGTCGAAGGCGCCCGTGACGGAGGAACCTCACCTACGGGATGATACTGATCCAACCTTGAGGACATCGGACCTGCTGGTTGCGATATCTATCAGCGTCTTCGTCACTTTGGAGGCCCCTGCCTTGCCACTCACATCGATGCGGCTCCTGGTCGTCTGCCTTGTCGTGGCGGTCGGCCTCCCCGTGGCTCTGGCCGTGTGGTGGCACCGAGTAGCCAGGCCCTCCCGCTGGGCCTTGGCTGGGTTCGTACTGGCTGTCCTCATCGGGCAGGGTGCAACAGTTGCCGCGGTCGCCCTGGACGTCAACCGGGACTACGGCTTCTACCCGGACTGGTCATCACTGTTCGGCACCGGCCTGGCGCCTCCGGTCGTCTCTCATGGGACGCGCCTGGGCCTGAATGGCCAGACAGCTTCCCATCGGCCCGTCCTGCGCGTATCCGAGCCGGCATCCGAAACCGGGCGATACGAGCGCGTCATCCTCAGGGGTGCGAAGTCGGGTATCACCCAGACCGTGATCGCCTGGCTGCCAACGGAGTACGGCGACCGCCGGTATGTCAAGACCCGCTTCCCGGTCGTGATGGTCCTGGGCGGGGCCGACGTGCATATCGCCTACGTCGTGCAACGCCTCGACTTCGCCAGGGTGGCCAGCGCAGAGATCCGTAGCGGGCGGGTGGCGCCGTTTGTCGCGGTCTTTCCCGAGATCAACGTGGCGCTCCCGGTGGACACCGAGTGCACCGACTACCCCGGCTCGACACAGGCGTTCACCTGGCTGGACCAGGACGTGACCCATTGGGCCGCCTCGACCTTGCGCGTCTCCACCGAGGCCAGGCAATGGAGCGTGATGGGCTGGTCCAGCGGCGGCTACTGTGCGGCGCTGCTGCACTTGCGAGACCCCGGACGCTTCGGGGCTGCCGCTTCCGTCGAGGGGTACTTCACTCCTGAGCCGGACTCGACCACGGGCAACCTGGGCTGGCTGCTCAGGCACGACCTGACGCTGGCGCACCTGAGCTCGCCCCAGTGGCTGATCGAGCACCGCCCGCCCCGTCCGACTCACCTGCTGGTAATGACCTCGGACAAGGACCCGCAGTCGCGACCGCAGTCCATGGAGTTCCTGCGTGCCGAGCCCAACGTGCCCGGCATACAGCCGTATCTCCCCACGGGCCTGGGCCATTCGCTGGACGCCTATGCGGCGGTTCTGGCGCCAATCCTCGGCTGGCTCGCGCAAGTGGCTGACGCCTGAAGCGAACCGTCGCAGCTGCGCTGAGCCGGTTCCCAGCCGAGACCAAGAATGCGTCCCTAGCATCTGGGACATGCGACCCTGGCGCCCCGTGACCCAAGCCGGGGTCGTCGTCGCAGCGATGATGTCGATGGTCGTGCTGACCGGCTGCGAGGGCGCGGTGGTACATCCGGGTACGGCCGCGGCTGGGCCGGTCGCGGTCAAGGCAGAGGTTCAGCCGGTTGCTACCTCCCTGCCGGCCCCGGTCCCGACATGTACGAACGCGCCGGCGGGATGGAGCCGGCGCGAGAGCCGACAGCCCGGTGTGAGCGACGTGCCCAGGCATCAGAGCCCGGGGCTCGGATCAGTGGTCGGTTATCTCGACTCCTTCAGCGCGGTCTGCGGCCAGACGTTGTCCGTCCACCTCTCCACAAACAGCGGCCCGGCTCGGGTTCGCCTGCGGGCATTGAGGATCGGTGACTACAGGGGCCGGGGCGCCCGGCTTGTCTGGCAGTCTCCGGTGCTCACTGCCCATCAGCAGCAAGAGGCTGCGCCTACAGGTCCGGACCGTGTCATCGCCGAGCGATGGCCGGTCAGCGCAGTCATCACGGTCGACGCCAGCTGGCCTCCGGGCATGTACCTCATCGAGATCGCCCCGCTCGGAGCTGGCCAGCCGTCGTTCATCCCCCTGGCGGTGCGCACCTCAGGCGTCCGCTCGCCATACATCGTCGTGCTCAGCGACCTGACCTGGCTGGCCTACAACGACTACGGCGGCCGCAGCCTCTATTTTGGCCCCGGCCTCAACCACACGCAGCGGGTGGACAACCGCTCCTACGTGGGTTCGGCCGATCG
>JBDTMW010000194.1:0-4864 GCA_039934065.1 Actinomycetota bacterium
ACAAGAAGCCACGCGAAGCGAACTGGCTCATCGGAGTGGCCATGTTCGGCCTGACCACCCTTGCCATCTTCACCGGAACGGTGCTCAAGTGGGACCAGGAGGGCTTCGAGGCCCTCGGTCACAACATCGAGATCGGCAAGCTCCTGGGCGGAGCCGGTATCTGGTTCTCGCCTGACTTCGCCGACCAGGTCCCGATCCTCGTGCGACTGTACGCCGCCCACGTGGTGATCGTGCCCGGCCTGATCTTGGTGATGGCCGTGCTGCATTTCCTGCTGGTCAAGAAGCACAAGATCTCCCCGCACCCCGCCCTGCCGACTGACGCATCCGGAGTTCAGGCGCACCCCGATGAGCCCACCGAACCGTTCACCCACCACCTGCGCCGGATCGCAGCCTTCGGGGTTGCCCTGTTCGGGATCCTGGGAATCCTCGCAGTGCTACTCCCACCGACCATCGGCGCGCCACCGGTGGCCGGTCTGGAGATCACCAAGCCACCGTGGAACTTCTGGTGGATGTTCACCCTGGAGAACTGGATCGGCCTGCCAGGGATCCTGTACGGCGAACTAGCATTCTTCGGCATCCTGATGGCACTGCCTTTTGTCGACCGCAACCCCAAGCGCCTTTGGCGTCGGCGCCCGATCGCCATGCTGGTCGGAGTCCTTTTCGTGGTCGCGATCATCGCGTTGACGATCCTGATGGGCGTCACACCCGCCAAGCAACACCTCGGGATGTAACCCGTGCCCAGTCACCCCCCGCAGGCCCAAGCCGCACATCCTGTCCGGAGGAAGGCACAGCGGTCATTCTGGATCCTGCTTGCTGTGGCCGTCTTGGCCACTGGATCACTGAGCAGCTCATTGACCGCCACACCCAGCCCGACCACCGGGCTGCGTGTGGCGGTGAGCGGCTTGATCACGCTCGTCTCAGTCACTCTCGCCGTACGCGTCATGATCGCCCTGAGCCGGGCACGCCGGTCCTGAGCGTGGTCAAGGACATGGCCGTGGTGGCCGTTGAGACTGCTGCGGTGGCACAGGCGGACGCGGGGTCAGCACAGACACGACCGCAGCGGGTCCCTCAGCGACGCCTGCCGGGGCCGGTTCCTTCACCGAACCTGTCCTGGCAGGGACCGGTCCGGGGCGGGCAGTCTCAGTCGTTTGAGCAGCAGTGCGTTGACCGCGACGATCAGTGACGACCCGGACATCGACAGGGCTGCGATCTCCGGGCGCAGCACCAGACCGAACGTCGGCGCAAACACTCCGGCCGCGATGGGCAGCGCCAACGCGTTGTACCCGACGGCCCAGCCCAGGTTCTGCCGCATCTTGCGCAGGGTCCCCTTGCCGATACGAAGGGCGACGGGCACGTCCAGCGGGTCCGAGCGCATGAGCACCACGTCGGCCGTCTCGATGGCGACGTCGGTCCCGGCTCCGATGGCGATGCCGAGGTCAGCGGTGGCCAGCGCGGGGGCGTCGTTGACTCCGTCGCCCACCATGGCCACCCGTTTGCCTGCCTTCTGCAGCTCGGCGATCTTGTTGGCCTTGTCCCCTGGCAGAACTTCGGCGATCACGGTGTCGATACCCAGCCGCTCGGCAACGCGCCGAGCCGTCGCCTCGTTGTCACCGGTGAGCATGACCACCTCGATACCGGATTCGTGCAGGGCGGCCACTGCTGCCGCGGCCGTCTGCCTGGGTGCGTCGGCGAGGGCGATCACCCCCACGGCCCGTCCGTCCACCGCGACGAGTACCGCGGTCCGCCCCTCGGCGGCGAGCTCCTCACGGCGCTGCGCCAGCGGGCCGAGCTCGACCTGCTCGGCCGTCATCAGCCGGAGGTTGCCCACCAGAACCCGGCGGCCCCCGAACTGTGCGCCGGCACCCTGACCAGGGATGCTGCGAAAGTCCGAGACCGTCAAGGAGTCAACGCCCCGGTCGGCGGCATGGCTGACGATGGCTCGGGCCAGGGGATGCTCGGACTCCTTCTCGATCGCGGCCACCAGGGCCAGCATCTCCTCCTCGGGAATGTCGTGGGCGACTACGTCGGTGACCTCTGGAGTGCCCTTGGTCAAGGTGCCGGTCTTGTCCATCACGACCGTGTCAATCCTGGCGGAGGCCTCCAGAGCGGTCGCGTTCTTGAACAGCACACCACGCTGCGCGCCCAGGCCGGTGCCGACCATGATCGCCGTCGGGGTGGCCAGGCCCAACGCGTCCGGGCAGGTGATGACCACGACCGTGATCGCGAACAACATCGCCGTCTGGACGCTCTCACCGGAGGCCAACCACAGCACGAAGGTCGCGGTGCCTCCGATCAGGGCCACCAGGACCAGCCAGAACGCCGCCCGGTCGGCCAGCCGCTGGCCCGGCGCCTTGGAGTTCTGCGCCTCCTGGACCATGGCGACGATCTGGGCCAGGGCTGTGTCGGCGCCGACCTTGGTCGCCCGGACCCGCAGGGTGCCGGTGGTGTTGATCGACGCGCCGATCACCTCCGCGCCAGATGCCTTGGCCACCGGCAGGCTCTCCCCGGTCACCATCGACTCGTCGACGTCGGACTCGCCCTCTTCCACGAGCGCGTCGACAGGGACCTTCGCACCCGGGCGCACCAGCAACAGATCACCGACCTGGACCTCGGCGGTCGGCAGCTCGACGACCTCGTCGTCTCGCAGCACCAAGGCCATGGCCGGAGCGAGCTCGAGCAACGTCCGGATGGCCTCGTTCGCCCCACCCCGGGCGCGCATCTCGAACCAGTGCCCCAGCAGCACGAAGGACGTCAGGACCGTGGCGGCTTCGTAGAAGACCTCACCACCGCCGGTGAGGGTGACCCCAAGGCTGTACAACCAGCCAGTGCCCACACCAACGGCCACCAGAACCATCATGTCGAGGGTGCCGGCCCGCAGCGCCCGGAAGGCACCGTCGAAGAAAATCCACGCCGAGTAGAAGACCACCGGCACGGACAGAATGAGGGAGAAGACGTCGTCGCGCAGCCCGAACGGCGCCCCGACGGTGAAACCCAGGACCTCACGCCCGATCGGCGACCAGAGCAGGATCGGCACCGAGAGCACCACAGCCAGCAGGAACCGGTTGCGCATGTCGGCGACCATGCCTTCCATCGACATGCCGTCGTGACCCCCGCCGTGGCCCATGACGTCCTGCGGCGAACGACCTGTCGCCTCGTCGACCTCGTGACCTGGGTGGACCTCGCGTCCCGCAAGGGCTTCAGGTCCTGCATGGGCTTCATGTCCTGCATGGGCTTCAGGTCCTGCATGGGCTTCAAAGGAAGCCGGGGTCGGCTCGGCCATCGGGTCGCACATATGGTCAGGCACCGACTGCCCCGCGCAGTGGTAGCCGCACTCACGAACCCATCCGGACAGCTGGGCGAGGTCGGTGCGGTCCGGGTCGTAGGTGACGTTCGCGGTCTGCGAGACAGAATTCACCTCAACGTCGAGCACCCCAGGTCGACGCCGCAGTTTTCGATCCACCCCGGCAGCCGAGGTCGCCCAGCTCAACCCGCCGACCTGCAGGACCGTGGTCCGACTGTTCTGACTGTTCATGTTCGGCTTCCCTTCATCACTTCGGCGCCACCACAATCTTTCTACGTCAAGAACCGCCCATGGGGAACCAACGCCCGTCCGTTTCTGAGCCGCTGGCCCCATCGCCCGGCTTGGCCACTTCTGTGGCGTTAGCGGCGGGCCAGCCGGGCGATCGCATCGGAGGCTTCCTTCGATTCGCCGCAACCGGTTGAGCTGGACGCGCCCGGTATCGCTCCCACCAGTCATCGCTGCTCGCTTGTGCAGGCTCTCCGGTATCGGCGTCCCCCTCCCCCGCCGGCAGGCCCCGCGGGGGAGGGAACGCGGACACGCGAGTCTTAGCTGGCGCCCGTTGCCTTGAGGTACGCGCCTGGGTCCTTGGCGAAGGTCTTGGCGCAGCCCTTGCAGCAGAAATAGTAGGTGTGGCCTTCGTGCTCGATGCTGGTTGCCGTGGCCGGGTCGACCATCATGCCGCACACCGGGTCGGTCACCGTAGTGGTTTGTTCTTGCATGTTTTTCTCCTTCTTTTGATCGCGCCCGATCTCGGCCACCGGTTCGGTGGCAGGGACGACGACGTCGTGGGGAAGGTGCACGTCACACCTCCGATAAAGAACCGCATTCACTGACGGACACGCAACGACTCCACAAACGGTCACTTTCACACCGAGCGGAGATACCCCGGTGGGGTATCTCTACCATAACGCCGCGATCAGGTCGCCCCGACCTAGGAACCATGAAGATTCCGTCAAGATCGGCCCCGGGACCCTCACGCAGGCACCCGGCCGGGGGGAGGACGCCAGCGGCAGCCGTGCCGGCCAGCAGGTCGCGCTCTCCTGTCTCAGTGACGGACAGGGGAGACGAGTTCCGCGCGGAGCCGTTGGTACTCGGAGATGTCCAGCTCCCCACGTTCCAACCGCAGATCCAAGTCGTCTGTATCCCCGCCAAGGCTGTCAGCGTCAAGGCCCTTGGCAATCCGGGCGGGTCCGAACAACCGGCTCACAGCCCACAAAACCAGCCCCAAGAAGGTCGCCCAGAAGAGGCCCATCAGGATCCATCCACCCACACCCAATTGCCCACACCACGCTCCAACAAACATCAAGGTCACCCCTTCCAGTTTCGTCACTTTCCTGGATACCCACATTCCGCTCTCACCATGACGATTGGGCAGGCCTAACCATAAAGATTCCCTGAAGGGGCCCCGTGGGCGCTGGTCTCGCCCGCCCAGCAAGCGGTTTGGCGCCGGGGTCTCCGGGTTTCCTACATCGTTTCTTCATGGTTCCTGACCACGACCGCAGTACATAGGTTGAAGGCTGGAGGTATCCCGGGAACGACCGGGCAGACCAAGGAGGAGTTCGC
>JBDTMW010000195.1:0-4805 GCA_039934065.1 Actinomycetota bacterium
GAGGACTACGTCGCCGTCCTGGGCCTGGTCGCCGAGGGGCTCGGCGTGGCGCTGATCCCGGACCTGATCCTGGCTAGCGCCAACCATCCCGACGTCGTCACCCTGCCGATCTCTCCGGCCTCGCGCCGGGCCGTCCACGTGGTCACCACCGCTGACCTGCAACGGGTTCCGGCGGTCAAGGCAACCTTGGACGCACTGTGCGAAGCGGCGAAGTCGACACCTCGCGTCATGGTTCGCGGCTGAGCTCGAAGACGTGCAAGGAGTACTGGCCGGGTTCGCGACCCTCGGGGCCATCATCGCCCTGGGGTTCCTCCTCGCCCACTTCCGCGTGCTGGGTGCCGACAGCCAGGAGCTCCTCACCCGACTGGTCTTCTTCGTCGCGACCCCGGCGCTGCTCTTCCAGACGCTCTCGGCAGCGCCGGTCGGTCAGATCTTCACGTCCGGGCTGGCTGTCGCTGCACTGAGTTTCGTTGGTACTGCTGCGGTCTACGTACTGCTCGCACGAACCGTGTGGCGTCGATCGACCGGCGACACGGTGGTGGGCGCCATGTCGTCGGCCTATCTCAACGCGTCAAACCTCGGCATCCCGATCACGGTGTACGTCCTGGGCAGCGCATCCTTCATCGCTCCCGTCCTGCTGATGCAGCTCGTGGTGATCACGCCGCTGGCGCTTGCGATCCTGGACGCAGTCGCATCCGACCAGCGCTCGTCCCTGTCGCGCACCATCACCCAACCACTGCACAATCCGATCACTGTTGGGTCCTTCCTCGGCTTGCTCTGCTCGCTCGCCGGTTGGCAGGTGCCCGACGCCATCGCATCCCCGGTCGGCTTGATCGCGGGAATGGCGGTCCCGGGCGTGACTCTGGCATATGGCATTTCGCTCCGGCTGGGCCCCCGCCCGATCGCCGGCGGGTCACCCGTGGAGCTGGCAGTCGTGTGCGTGCTCAAGCTGTTGGTGCAGCCTGTGCTCGCGTATGCCACCGCACGCTGGCTCTTCGACCTTGACGGTCGCGCGCTGCTGGCAGTCACCGTTGTTGCGGCCTTGCCCACGGCGCAGAACATCTTCGTCTATGCCACGCGGTACGACCGCTCGACGTCGCTTGCACGTGACTCGATCTTCGTCACGACGATTCTGTCTGTGCCGGTGCTGCTGACGATCACAGCCTTGCTCGCCTGAGCTCTCCCGGGCGCAGTCACGGGCCTCGGGCGGAGACGAAGACGGTCCCGTCACTGGTTCGCGCGACAGCGATGTCACCACGCTGGTCTGTCCTGAACACCTGAGAACCCGCGGCCTTCAACAGGCTCACGGTGGCCGGCGCCGGATGCCCATAGGTGTTGTCGGCTCCCACGCTGATCAGTGCCACCGGTGCTCCTACCTCTGCCAGCAGGATCGGGTCCTGGAGCCGGGATCCGTGGTGGGCGACTTTGAGCACGTCATAGTCATCGCCTTCTGTGAACTCAGGGTCACGCCTGAGCGCCAGGAGGACCTCATGCGCAGCGGGTGTCTCGACGTCACCGAGCATCAGTGCGCGCAGCCCACCGACGTCCACCGAGAGGACAACGCTGGCGTTGTTGGGCACCGAACCCTCACGGATCACCCTCTCTGGCCAGAGCACGGCTGCCTGGACCGAGCCCCAACGGAGCTGGTCTCCGGCATACAGCTGGCCCATGGGGATCCCCGCTGCAGCCGCCCAGCCCTGAACCTCGCGCACCTGGAAGGGAGGGTCGGGCACGGGCGAGGTGAGGATCTGACGGACGATGCGACCGTGAATGACGCCACGTAACCCGTCGACGTGGTCGGCGTGAAAGTGGGTGAGGACAACGGCATCCACGACCTCGACATGCAGTCGTGACAGGCAGCCGTCGATAGCGGCGGGGTCGGTCCCCACATCCACGACAACGGCGTGACCGGGCGAACTGGCAAGCACCAGTCCGTCGCCCTGACCGACGTCACACGCCACCATCCGCCAGTTCGGCGATGGCCATGCGAAGCCACTGGTCGGCCACGCGGCCGCGAGCGTCAGAAGGGTGAAAGCGCCAGCGATGAAGGGGCGTCCGCGAATCGTGGCCATGAGCCATGGGCCGGTGAAGAGCAGGCCAATCGACAAGAGTGCCAACAGGATCGCGCCGGGTGCACCGTCCGGCCAGGGCATCGTTCCCATCGGCACGTCGGCGCAGGCGCGCGCGACCCAGGCGATCCCGAGAGTGGGAAGAGCGGCGAGCCAGCAGACCATCACCGCGAGCGGATGAGAGACCAGCGCGATCAGAGCGACAGACACTCCGATGACTGTGGCCGGCGCCACGAGGGGCGCTGCGAGCAGGTTGGCGACCACTCCGATCAGGGTGACCGAGCCCTGCAGCAGAACGACGACCGGGCCGCACATCGCCTGCGCCGCAACGGGTATGGCGATCGCCACGCCCCATCCCTTGATCCGCGACGGCAGAAACCGTGCGAACCACTCACCCCACGGCCTGGCAAAGAGCAGCAGGCCGAGGGTCGCCAGCGTCGACAGGGCGAACCCGAAGGACCGGGAGAGCCAGGGGTCTACGCACAGCAGGACAAGGACCGCACCGGACAGAGCCGGGATGCCCATCCGGCGTCGGGATGTGGTCAGGCCCAGTAGCCCGATGACGCCCATCACCGCGGCCCGCAGAACGCTCGGCTCAGGCCTGGCGAGGATGACGAAGCCGGCCAGGAGTACCAGGGCGACCGGCGGGCGCCAGCGACGCCGCACGCCGGTCACCCGACACAGACCCATGCCTGCCGCCAGCACGACGGCGACGTTGCTCCCGGAGACGGCTGAGAGATGCGTCATGCCGGTCTTCAGCATCGCGTCGGTCAGTGACTGCGGGGTCTGGCTGGTGTCGCCGATGACCAGCCCGGGCAGCAGCCCTCTCGCATCAACCGGCAGTCCCGAGACAGCATCGCGGAGCCCCGAACGCACATGTTCGGCCACGTCGGCAATCAGCCCCGGTTCGCCGACTGAGGTCGGTGTGCCGGAAGGGTTGAAGACCGCGACCACATCGTCACCGGGATCCGCGACGTCGAACCGCCCGCTCACCCGGATCGTCTCTCGCCATCGCACACGTGCCCACGTCTTGTCGCCGAACACCAGCACCGGCGTTGAGGACTCGCTTCGTTGACCTCGGCCCACGACTGTGCGAACTGACACCTTGACCAGCACGAGCTCGGTCGGCCGAATGCCTTTGGTCTTGATCATCCGCGGGTCCGACAGGATCACGGCCTCGACCGTCGCAGAGGCTCGCTCGATCGCAAGACCTGGAACCAGACCGGCTTCTCGCACGCTCGAGCCAGCGGCGGTGGCGACCAGGCAGAGCGCGGTGGCCAAGAGAGTGACAGCGGTGCTGGTGACCCAGGATCGCCGCCGCCAGCGATGGTGCATCAGCGCCGCACCAACACCCGCGAAGGCCGCGGCAGCGAACGCAATCACCATGGGTCGCAGAGACAACATGGTGGCCACGCCTACCCAGGCGAAAAGGGCAGGAACCAGGAGTCGCGCATCGATCCCGGCGTGTAACGCCACATCACCCGACTTCGCGACGTTGTCGGACTTCGCGACGGTCATCTCACACCCTGACCTTCGGACTGATCTGGGCCAGGATCTTGTCACCGATTCCGGTTACCTCACCCAGCTCGACGACCGACGTGAACCGGCCGTGCTGGATACGCCAGTCCAGGATCCGTTGTGCAAGAACAGGGCCCACCCCTGGCAGCGACTCGAGCGCTGACGCGTCAGCGGTGTTGAGGTCGATGAGGCCGCCAGCGGAGCCCACACCCGTTGACCCCTGACCAGTGGAGCCCGACCCTGCCCCCCCGACACCCGGCAACCCTCCCGTCGGGCTCTCCCCTGGTTTGGGCACCACGATCTGCTCGCCGTCGGCGACCACACGGGCCAGGTTGAGATGGTTCAGGTCAGCCGAAGACGTTGCGCCACCAGCCGCTTTGACGGCGTCCAGAACTCGTGCGCCAGGAGGAAGGCGAACGACTCCGGGATGGCGCACCTGGCCCACGACGTGGACCAGCAGCACGGCCGCCGCGGTCGGCAAACCCGTGGCGCCGGCCGTGGCGAACGCCATCGGAACACTCCGGGACACCAGACCACCAGGTGGACTGTGCGCTGTGGCCGCGACTGGCTGGGGTTGGGCCGCCGAGCGTGCCCAGACGACGCGAACCCCCAGGACCACGGCGGAGGTCAACAGCAGAGCCAGAACGCCCAGCACGGCAAGGCGTCGGGGTTTGGCACGCACCCCACGCAAAGCCACCGGCACGGTCAGGATGGCCGGCAGGGGCGGAGCGGGACGTCGGTGACGACCGTTGTCCTCGAGCGTCGCCGCCGGAAGCGGGTCCACCGCCGTTCGTTGCGGGACCCAGCCCCCCAGTTGCGGGACTGGCGAGGCGGGCGACATGGCAGACGCTGTGGCGCGCGACAGGGCGGACGGAATGCCGAGGATGGCGGCCAGGCGGTCGGCTGGAAGCGGTTCGAGGCGACGGCGCGGCATACGGGCACGTTAGGAGTGGACGGAGCCACGCTGACAGTCCCGGTGCGAGGCTGTGGACGGCCGGACGACCCGGCATACCGCTGTGGACACACGAATCCGGGCCCGATCGAGACTGTCTCGACCGGGCCCGGCTTCCTAGAGGGTTAGCTGTTTGCCCGACGTCCTTGACGACGAGCCGTTGCCACCAGACCTGCGCCGAGAAGCAGCGCGAGCAGGCCAAACAGACCCAGCGGGACGGTCTCAGCACCGGTGAAGGCGAGCTGTGTCACCCTGGCCGGGGCCAC
>JBDTMW010000196.1:0-4803 GCA_039934065.1 Actinomycetota bacterium
GCTGCGCGGTCGCCGACAGCTGCGCGATCTCGCTCGACCGCCGGCTCACCGACGGAGAGACCTGGCAGAGCGCCATCAAGGAGATCGAGGAGCTCCCGTCCGTGCTGAAGCACGGCGCGAAGGTCTCGCTGTACAACTACAAGGCCAAGGCGTGGACCGGCCTCGAGTACGGCCAGGAGTGCTACTTCCCGACCTGGGTTGTTGCCGAGGACTCCCCGGAGGTCCAGGCCGCGGCCAAGGCCCACCAGGCGATGTATGGCGAGCCGCGCATCGACAAGTGGACGTTCTCCACCAACGGAGTGGCCATCGCCGGCCGTCACGGCATCCCCGTGATCGGTGTCGGTCCCGGCCAGGAGGCCCAGGCCCACGCGCCGAACGAGGTCAACTGGAAGGACGACCTGGTGAAGTGCGCTGCGATCCTGAGCGTCATCCCGACCATCTACTGCGACGAGCAGGCCTGACCACCTCCACCACCACTGGAGTCTGGGCCGGTCACCCCATGGGTGGCCGGCCCAGACACCCTTCAGAGAGGAACAACCCAACCAATGTCGCGCATCCTCGTCTCTTTGGGCGGTAACGCCCTGGGCACCGACTTCGACGAGCTGGTCGAGTCGGTCGGCGTCGTAGCCAAGCCCATCGTGGGCCTGATCCAGGCGGGGCACGAGATCGTCATCTGCCACGGCAACGGCCCTCAGGTCGGAATGATCAAGAGCTCGATCGATCTCGGCAGGGCGAGCTACCAACAGTCCCTGGTACCGCTGTCCGAGGCTGTCGCGATGAGCCAGGCGTATGTCGGGTACCACCTGCAGAACGCCATCGAGAACCAGCTGAACGCGCACGGCCTGCACAAGACGGTGTGCACTGTCATCTCGAGGGCGCTGGTCGACGCGGACGACCCCCTGTTCCAGCGGCCCACGAAGCCGATCGGCGCCTTCTTTACGGCCGAGGAGGCTGAGGTGCTGCGCGCTTCTGGCAAGACGATGATCGAGGACTCCGGCCGTGGCTACCGCGAGGTCGTTGCGTCCCCGATGCCCAGGGACATCCTCGAGAAGGAGGCGATCCTGAGCCTCGTCACCGCCGGCCACGTCGTCATCGCCGGGGGTGGCGGCGGCATCCCGACCGTCTGCAAGGACAACTGGTACAAGGCGATCGACGCCGTCATCGACAAGGACTACGCGTCGGTGATGCTGGCGGCCGACACTGGGTGCGACGCCATGGCAATCCTCACCGGCGTCGAGAGGGTCTCCATCAACTTCAACACCCCTGACCAGCAGGACCTCGACGAGCTCACCGTCGCTCACGCCGAGAAGTACATGGCCGAGGGTCAGTTCCCGGAGGGCTCGATGCTGCCCAAGATACGGGCGGCCTTGCGGTTCACCACGTCGGGACCCGGTCGCAGGACCCTGATCACCTCGCTGGACAAACTGGTCGAGGGCCTGAACGGCAAGACCGGCACGTGGATCGTGCCCTAGCCCATGACGCTGCCAGAAAGCCCCTTGGGTGCAGAGCTGCGGGTGACAGGAGTCCGCCTGTCCGCTGCCGACGCGTTCCGCCTGAACGAGATGGGTATCCGGCTGGGGACGCGTGGGCATGTCACACAGCGGGCAGCCTTCGGCGGAAGGGTTCTCGCCGTGTCGGGGTCGCGGTATGCCCTTGATGGAGGGACGGCGTCTCTCATTGATGTTGAGCCGGTGGCGCTGGGCGGATGAGCTGTTGGCGGGCAGCGACGCGCGTCAGGTGCCGGTGATGTGCTCCGGCCGGATCGGGACCCTCGGCAACGGTTTCCCGACCGCCTGACGGATCGCGCTGGCGATGGCAGGCCCCGAGGAGATCGTCGGTGGCTCGCCGACCCCCCGAAGGCCGTATGGCGCGTGCGGATCGGGATACTCCAGAACGGCGATCTGCATCGGCGGCATGTCAAGAATGGTGGGCAGCAGATAGTCGGTGAACGAAGGGTTGAGGATCACGCCGTTCCTGACGATGATCTCCTCCATGATCGCCAGTCCGAGCCCCTGGGCGCTCCCGCCCTGGATCTGACCGATGACTGCCTGCGGGTTGATCGCCTTGCCCACGTCCTGCGCGCAGTCCAGCGCCACGACCTTGACCAGCCCGAGCTCGACGTCGACGTCGACGACGGCACGGTGTGCCGAGAAGGCGTACTGCACATGGGCGAAGCCCTGACCGGTCTCAGGGTCGATGGCTTGGGTCGGGCGATGCCGCCACTCCAGGGTCTCTTCGACCACGCGGTCGCCAAGGAGGTCGGCGAGCGATGCGACCATGCCCTCGTCATCACTGACCACCTTGGCGCCCTCGAGCCTGAGGCCGGCGATCGTGTGGCCGACTTCTCGCTGGGCCATTCCGAACACGACCTCGCGGACCTTCTCGCAGGCTGCCTTGACCGCCCCGCCGGTCACGTAGGTCTGGCGGGATGCTGACGTGGAGCCGCTCGACCCGACCTGGGTGTCTTTGGTGTGCACGAAGACGTTGTCCACGGCCAGCTCTGTGCGAGCGATCTGCTGCTCGACTGTCACCAGCCCCTGGCCCACCTCTGCAGCGGCTGTGTGCACGGTTACGGTGGGCTCACCATTGACGATCTCGAGCCGGACCCGCGCAGTTGAGTAGTCGTCGAAGCCCTCCGAGAACCCGATGTTCTTGTAGGCAACGGCGTACCCCACCCCCCGCACCACACCCTCTCCGTGAGTGACGTTGGAGACGCCTCCCGGCAGGTCGCGCAGGTCGGCGTCGTCGTCCGAGCGCTGCGGGGGCATCGGCATGGACTGCAGCCGGCGGAGCAGCTCCTCGACCGGCGCGGCGCTGTCGACGACCTGGCCGGTCGCCGTCTGGGCTCCTTCGCTCATCGCGTTGCGGCAGCGCAGCTCGACCGGGTCCATCCCGAGCTCGGCGGCGAGCTTGTCCATCTGCGCCTCGTAGGCGAACGCCGTCTGCACGGCGCCGAAGCCGCGCATGGCACCACACGGGGGGTTGTTGGTGTAGGTGCCGTAGCAGTCGACATGCACATTCGGCACCACATACGGGCCGACGCCCATCGTCCCGGCGTTGCCCACCACCGCAGGCGTGCTGGAGGCGTAGGCGCCCCCGTCGAGGTAGATGCTGGCCTTGACGTGGACCAGCGTGCCGTCCCAGGTGGCTCCATGCTCGTAGCGCATGCGGGCCGGGTGCCGGTGGACGTGCCCGAAGAAGGACTCCTCGCGGTTGTAGACCATCTTCACCGGCTTGCCGGTGTGCAGCGCCAGGAGGCAGGCGTGCACGTGCATCGACAGGTCCTCGCGCCCCCCGAATGCTCCGCCGACGCCGGCCAGGCTCAGCCGGACCTTCTCGGGCGGCAGCGCCAGGGCCCCGCAGATCTGCTGCTGGTCGACGTGCAGCCACTGGGTGGCGACAAACAGCTCCACACCGCCGTCCTCCGTGGGGACAGCCAGCCCGGACTCCGGGCCGAGGAAGGCCTGGTCCTGCATGCCGACCTCGTACTCGCCGACCACAACGACGTCGGCGACCGGCTGCGGGTCGCCCTTACGGATCTTCAGGTGCCTGAGCAGGTTGCCCCCGGGGTGCAGGTGGGCTCGCTCACGACTCAGTTCGCTGACCTGCGTCGTCGTGCTGTGGACCAGGTTCCACCCGGGGTGTCCGAGGGCCTCGATCGGGTCGGTCACCGGCTCGTAGACCTCGTAGTCGACGCGGATCTTCTTGGCGGCCTGCCGCGCGATCTCCGGGTGGTCGGCGGCTACCAGCGCGACGGCTTCGCCCTGGTAGCGCACCACGTCGATGGCCAGCACCGGCTGGTCTTGGACCTCCAGGCCGTACAGCTTCTCTCCCGGCACGTCCTGGTGGGTGAGGACTGCATGCACCCCGGGAGTCGCCAGCGCGGGCCCGATGTCGATGGAGCGGATCCGGGCATACGGATGTGGACTGCGCAGGGTGACCCCCCAGATCATGCCGTCCATCCTCAGGTCGCTCGAGTAGGCGAACTCACCACGCACCTTCAGGTCGCCGTCCGGTCGTTGCGGGCTGTCGCCGACCCGTCCGCCGGAGAGCTCCGTTGGACGGGCATGTCGTGGTGGTGGAGCTGTGGCGGTGGTCATGGTGGTCAGCCAGCTTTCCGGACGAGGGTCTGGTGCACGGTCGCCGCTTGTTTGGCGATGACGCTCTCGTCCACGGTGACGACACGGTCCTTCTCGACGACGACGCGCCCATCGACGAGCAGCAGGTCCAGTGGCGGCGGGCTGCCCAGGACGAGAGCGGCCACCGGATCGGTGATGTCGGCATGGGCGATCGTGTCGAGCCGCCAGAGGGCGAGGTCGGCGAGCTTGCCCGGCTCGATCGAGCCCAGATCATCTTCTCGACCGAGGACCCTGGCGCCACCCAATGTGGCGAGCTCCAACGCCTCTCGCACGCCCATTGCCTTCGGGCCACCGCGAGCGCGCGCGAACAGGACCGCGTGGCGGGCCTCTTCGAGCATGCTGGCCGACTCGTTGCTCGCGGCGCCGTCGACGCCGAGACCGACCCGGGCGCCGGCGTCCAGCAGGTCGCGGGTTCGCGCGATACCCGCTCCGAGTCGGGCGTTCGACGTCGGGCAGTGCGCGACGCCTGTCGATGTTGCCCCCATGCGTTTGACCGCCTTGTCGTCGAAGTGGATGCCGTGGGCGAACCACACGTCCTCGCCGAGCCAGCCCAGTCCTTCGGCATATTCCAGCGAGGAACAGCCGAAGCGCTCACGGCAGAAGTCCTCCTCGTCGAGGGTCTCCGCGAGGTGGGTGTGCAGGCGCACCCCGAGCCGGCGGGCCA
>JBDTMW010000197.1:0-4799 GCA_039934065.1 Actinomycetota bacterium
CTCTGACCTGCGGTTATGCGCCTATTCAGTAGTAGTAGGGGTACGGCGACCAGTCGGGGTCACGCTTCTCCAGGAACGAGTCGCGGCCCTCGACAGCCTCGTCGGTCATGTACGCCAGTCGGGTCGCCTCACCGGCGAACACCTGCTGGCCCATCAGGCCGTCATCGGTCAGGTTGAACGCGAACTTGAGCATCCGCTGAGCGGTCGGGCTCTTGCTGTTGATCTCCCTGGCCATCTGCAGCGCCTCGGCCTCTAGGTTGGCATGGTCGGCCACGATATTGACGGCGCCCATCCGCTGCATCTCTTCTGCGGAGTATGTGCGACCGAGGAAGAAGATCTCGCGTGCGAACTTCTGACCGACCATCTTGGCCAGGTAGGCCGATCCGTAGCCGGCGTCAAAAGAGCCAACATCGGCATCCGTCTGTTTGAACTGTGCGTGCTCGCGGCTGGCGATGGTCAGGTCACAGACGACGTGAAGTGAGTGGCCTCCACCGGCCGCCCAGCCGTTGACCACGGCGATCACGACCTTGGGCATCGTTCGGATGAGACGTTGCACCTCTAGGATGTGCAGACGCCCGCCATGTGCCCGAACCCGAGCAGTGTCAACGGTTTCCACGGTCTCACCGTCGGCGTACTGATAGCCGCTACGTCCACGGATCCGCTGGTCCCCGCCGGAGCAGAAGGCCCAGCCGCCATCCTTCGCGCTGGGGCCGTTGCCGGTCAGTAGCACGGTGCCGATGTCGGGGGACATACGTGCGTGGTCCAGCGCGCGATACAGCTCATCGACGGTGTGCGGGCGGAAGGCATTGCGCACCTCAGGCCGGTCGAAGGCGATGCGGACGGTGCCCTTCGCCGATCCGTCGGAAGTCGACCGGTGGTAGGTGATGTCGGTGAAGCCGAACCCCTCCACGACGGTCCAGACACTCGGGTCGAAGATCTCACTCACGCTCTGTTCGCTCACGTCAGCGAGGATATGCCCGGCTCCGCCGTGGTGGGTCGGACTAGTTTGTTGTCGTTGCCGCACCAACCCTAAGGAGAGCTCATGTCGCTGCGTTGGTACTCCGTTGTCGTCGACTGTCATGACGTCGCCGCGCAGGCACGCTGGTGGGCGCGCGTCCTGGACTGGCAGACCATCTATGAGGCCGAGGACGAGGTTGTCATCGTGCCCAGGCACGTCACCGAGGAGTCGCTGCGCACCACACCGTGGGAGCAGGTGGGACCAGGTTTGATATTCGTTCCCGTGCCAGAGGCCAAGACGGTCAAGAACCGGCTGCATATCGACCTCGCGCCTCAGCTGGATGACGACCAGGGCGCCATGGTCGACTCGCTCATCGCCATGGGGGCGACGAGGGCTGACGTCGGGCAGTCCGTTGACGGCCCGGACAAGGTCAGCTGGGTCGTCCTGGCCGACCCAGAGGGTAACGAGTTCTGCGTGTTGTCCCCGCGGGCCCGGTGAGGGCGGCCCGGTGACCTCAGCATTCCCCACGCTGGCCGAGCTGCTGGACGGCATCAGGGTCGTCAGCATCCCGATGCGGGTTCGGTTCAGGGGAGTCATGGTCCGTGAGGCGGCGATGGTTCGCGGCCCGGATGGGTGGGGTGAGTTCGCGCCGTTCCCTGAGTACGACGACCGCGAGTCGTCCCGCTGGCTGGCCGCCGCCATCGAGGCAGGGTGGGTGGGGTGGCCGGCCCCGGTCCGCGCCGAGATCCCCGTGAACGCAACGGTGCCCGCAGTCCCTGCCGATGAGGTCGCGGCGATCCTCCACCGGTATGACGGGTGCACCACCGCCAAGGTCAAGGTCGCCGAACGGGGTCAACGACTCGTGGACGATGTCGACCGTGTGGCCGCGGTCCGCAACGCCATGGGGGTGCATGCGCGGATCCGGGTGGACGCCAACGGTGGGTGGGCCGTCGCCGAGGCGACGGGCGCGCTGAGGCGACTTGCGGCATACGGGCTGGAGTATGCCGAGCAACCGTGCGCGAGCGTCGAGGAGCTGGCTTCATTGCGAGTTTCCTTGGCACACAATGGTATTGACGTCCTGGTTGCGGCCGACGAGTCGATCCGCAAGGCCGAGGACCCCATGCGGGTGGTCCGCGAAGAGGCCGCCGACGTCATCGTGGTCAAGGTGGCACCTCTGGGTGGCGTGCGGGCCGCACTCGAGATCGCGAAGGAGTGTGGGCTGCCGACTGTGGTCTCCAGCGCATTGGACACGAGCGTCGGCATCCGCGCTGGCCTGGCGCTGGCCGCCGCCCTGCCCGAGCTCCCGTTCGCCTGTGGGCTCGGCACTCTCGAGCTGATGGCGGGTGACGTCACGTCAGACTCGCTCGTGCCACAGGCTGGGTCGATTGCATTGCGGGAGCTCACGATCGACGAGGATCTGCTGGAGCGTTGGCAGGCCACGACGGACCGCGAGCAGTGGTGGAAAGAGCGCGTGATCCGGTGTCACCAGCTACTGATCGATGGCCAAGCTCACTGAGCCAGGGGGTCCCCCAATGGCGTTGGCCCGGTCGCACCCGCAGGGCGGCGGGCGCAGCGCGTCGCAGAACGCCGGGGCCGCCTCGGAAGCTGGGTCAGGCCGGCCGGACCACCAGGCAGACCTGGTGGTTGCGCACCCTCGTAATGACCAGCGTCATCTCGACCGACCCGGAGAGTCTCAGCTGGCGCCGCAGGCCATCGGCATCCAGTGTCACGCCGCGCTTCTTGATCGTCACCCGGCCGACATCACGATCGCGGAGCCATGCCCGAAGAGCCTTGACATTCAAGGGCATCGACTCGACGATCGCGAACCGCCGGGCATAGCCGACGTCGAGACAGTTGTCCGAGGTCACGTACCCAACCCCCGAGTCGAGCTCGACGCCGTCCACCACGGAGGTCAGTGCCCCGGTCAGACCGGCCCGGATGACGGCCCGGTCAGGCTCGTACAGCCACGCTCCGACCTGTGCCAGTGACGAAGCGACCGGTGCAACGGCGCCACTCGAGCCGGCATCCGCCTCACAGAGGGTCCATGACCTGCCGTTCGAGCCGATCACCAGTGCCGACCGCCCGGCAGTGCTTACCAGGGGGCCCCACCAGATCGCGCACTCCAGCACCTCGCCGGCAAACGAGGTCCACTGTGCTTCGGTACCGACGGGGATGGCGGCGTGGGGGAACGACGGTGACAGCTTGGCTCCGGTGGCAGGCAGAGACCGCGCGATGGACTGGACCGTGGCCCATGTCGGTGAGATCGAGTCCAGCCTGAACACGCGCCGCGTCCGGCCGAGTGCGTCCGCCGCGCCCGGGATGCGGCGGGCAGGGTCGAGCCATGCACCGGTATGCCGTGCCCCCTCGCCGGTCGGCAGCTGTAGCTCTTCCACGGACCCGACGGTTGCGACGGCTCCGGGCCAGTGGCGCAGGTTGACCCCGGCGAGAATGGCGGTCATCTCATCGGTGTCGACGGCGGTGACCTTGAGGTCCAGCCCTGCGACGGCCATGGCGTCGGCGCCGATGCCGCAGCCGAGGTCGAACACATGACGGACCCCGGCCCGGCGGAACCGCTGCCCGTGGCGTGCTGCCAGCTCCAACCGCGTCGCCTGCTCGAGGCCATCGGCCGTGAACAACATCCCCGCCGCGAAGTCCCCGAACTTCTCCCGGCCCTTGGCCCGGAGGCGGGACTGTGTCAGCGCCGCGGCAACCAGGTCTGTGTCGAACCCGGCGGCGCGCAGTCTCTCGCCGAGGGCAAGAACGCTGGCCTCGTCATACGGGGGGAGGGACTGGAGCAGGCCCCAGCCTTCGCCGGAGACCAGCTTCTTGACGGCGGCGAGGTCCATGGCCGACATCCTCCACCATCAAAGGGGTGGCTGCCTCGCCACGACCGGACGTCTGCTGACACGTGCGGCGATACGACCTGTTTCGTCTGCCGCGCTCGTCTCGCCGCAGGCTCGTTCTGGCACTCGAGTTGACCGAGTGCTAACCGGCGACCTAGATTCTGACTAGCACTCGCCACAGGCAAGTGCTAACCGCGAGCAGTGAGCAGGCCGACCCCCGCGACGGCGGCCAGCGCATCAAATCGCAGCGGATCGCACACAGTGATCTGCGCACAACGTTCGTTCCTGTCCATCTTCGACATTCCCGAAGGGGAGGTCCCCAGTGTCGGTTTCCATCAAACCGCTCGAAGACCGCATCGTCGTCAAGTCCAGTGAGGCCGAGAAGGTCACAGCCTCCGGCCTCGTGATCCCGGACACCGCCAAGGAGAAGCCCCAGGAGGGCGAGGTCCTGGCGATCGGTCCCGGGCGCATCGACGACAACGGCAACCGTGTCCCGCTCGACCTTGCGGTCGGCGACAAGGTCATCTACAGCAAGTACGGCGGCACCGAGGTCAAGTACGACGGCGAGGAGTACCTCATCCTGTCCGCTCGCGACGTCCTCGCGGTCGTCACCCGCTGATTTCAGCAGCTGTATGACGCGCCCCGGCGACGTGCCTGCGATCAGGTTCGTGTCGGGGCGCTGTCATTCATACCCAAGAACCGTTATTAGTTAAGGAAGCTCATGGCCAAGACGCTGGAATTCGACGACGCGGCACGCAAGTCGCTCGAGCGTGGCGTGGACAAGCTCGCCAACGCCGTCAAGGTGACGCTCGGCCCCAAGGGCCGCAATGTCGTCATCGACAAGCAGTGGGGCGCCCCGACCATCACCAACGACGGCGTGACGATCGCCCGTGAGGTGGAGCTCGAGGACCCCTACGAGAACCTCGGCGCGCAGCTCGCCAAGGAGGTCGCCACCAAGACCAACGACGTCGCCGGCGACGGCACGACCACCGCGACCG
>JBDTMW010000198.1:0-4790 GCA_039934065.1 Actinomycetota bacterium
TGAGCTTGCCGACCCTCTCGTTCTCGTCGCCGATGTCGAGCACCTTGGGTCCGTCGATCTGCCATTCCTGTGCCATCTGTGTTCCCTTTGCGTCTCGGGGGCGTGCATTCGGGTGTAGGCGACCACTCGCCATACGTGCTATATCGCATTCGACAGGAACACGATATAACGCGATGTATCGCGAGTGCAAGACCTGAGTTCTCAGGGCTGTCGGACCGGGCAAGTGCCTTCCGAGCGGTCGGCGATCAGGGCCTGAAGTAGCCGGCCAGGTCGGCGACGACGTCCACGGTGCCCGCGTCGGTGGTGAATGTGACTGTGTTGTTGGGACCGACTCCCACGACGACGAGGTTGGGCACGATCTGATTGGCGAGGTAGTTCACGTTAGAGACCACGTTGAAGGTCCCCGATGGCTGCTGTCCGCTCGGGTTGACCGCGAGATTGCTGGGCACCGTGGATTTGACAGCCGTCACGGTGAGGGCGATGGCGGTGACCCCGTCCGGCAGGTCCGGAAGAGTCAGCGTGACCGCGTTGGTGTGACTGACCCGCGAGATCGGCGCACCGATGCCGATGCGCGTATCAAGAACCCGGCCGGGGGCCTGCGCCGTGAAGCGGGCACCGGTGCCGGTCGTGTACACGCCCGCCAGGTCGGCGAGGATGTCCACGGTGCCGGCATTGTTGTAGAAGGTGACTCTTCCGCCTGTTCCCACCGGGACGATGACCACGTTCGCGATGGTCTGCCCCTTGACGAAGTTCAGGTTCGACGCGGTCGGCCGGGTCGTGCCCGCCGGATAGACGGTCAGATAGCTGGCCGCGGTTGCCTTGGTGACGGTGACGTTGAGCGCCACGGCGGTCGTACCGGCGGGGAGCCCCTGGACCCCAAGGGTCACCAGCCCTGGCCCAACCGTGGCTTTGCTCGCGCCCAAGCCGATGCGGGTGTCCATGATCCGGTCCGCAGGCCGCGCAATGAACCGTCTCCCAACGGCCGGCAGGTAGTAGCCGGCGAGGTCGGCGATGACGTCAACGGTGCCGGCCGAGTTGAAGAAGGTGACCTTCCCTCCGCTTCCGACCGAAACCATAACCAGGTTCGCTACGGTCTGGCCGGCGACGAAATTGAGGTTTGAGGTTGTTGGCTGGGCAGAACCCGCCGGATAGGCGGTCAGGTAGCCGGCCGAGGTCGGGCCAGTGACGGTGATGTTGAGGGTCACCGCGGTGGCGCCGACGGGCAGTCCGGGGATGGTCAGAGTGACCCGTCCGCCGCCGGCAAGCTTCGCCTTGGTGGTGTTGGTGCCGTTTCGGGTGTCCATCACGCGCCTGGGGCTGATCGCCGTGTAGAGCGTGGGAGCCGTCACCGTCCAGGTTCGTGCGGAGGCAGCGGATCGCCCTGAGGGCTCAGTCCCGATGACGCGGGCCGTATGCCGCCCTGGAACCAGGCTGCCAGTGGTCCAGCTGGTGCTGCAACCGGCCAACGTTTTGTCGTCAACGGCGCACTGGTAGATGGTTCCAGGGGCCATTCGGGCACCCTGGATGGCGAATGTTGCCGTAGGCCCGGTCGTGGCGGGCGATAGAGCCAGGGTCGGGCGATACGAGTGCCAAGCGATCTTCTGGACATCGCCGGGGCTCGTGCCGAAGGGGTCAAGCACCACCTTGCCCGAGGCCAGGTCCAGAGGCCACTGGGCGTACGAGTTGCGCCCTGAGGTCAGGAGCTCGCGGCCGTCGGGCGAGAACTCCAGACCGCTGATGACCCGGTACGGCTTCTGGGTGCGAACAGGGGCTGACAGCGAACGGGTGTTCGGGTCCAGGGTATAGATGTCGAAGAACATGTTCGAGTAGTTGGCGTCGTATCTGAGCGTGACGAGGCGCCGGGCATCGGGAGCCAGCCCGATGGCGCCACCCAGGGTCGCCGTCTGGGTGAGCACAGCGGTGCGGGTGTCGACAAAGGACACCACATACCCATTCGGCGTGTTGCTGACTCCCACCAACGTGCGACTGTCCGGCAACCAGCGGATCTCCGAGAAGTCCGTCAGGTTGAGGGCACGCACGCTGCCCCCTGTGGCCGAGCCGACCATGAGGTAGCTCTCACTGTTTTCGCGGTGGTATTCGCGCCAGGCCAGAGATGCGCCATCGGGCGACCAAGCGACCTCGGTGATTGGGTAGACGCCGGCATAAATGGCGGTGCTAGCGACGGTTCGTCCCAGGGCTGGTCGCCGCCGCAGCTCATACAGCTTCTCGATCGTGCCGGCTCCCGTTGATGCCATGACGATCTCGGAGCCGTCGGGCGACTGGTCCCACGGGCTGTTGTCGGTGGAGGGAAGGAAGAAGCCGCGGGCGGGTACGTCCGGGTTCATGCTGCCCCGCAGGACGATCGGCCGGTATCCGTCCATGCCGCTGACTGCGTCGATGACGAAGCTCTGACGTGCCCCCGTTGTCACGGCAACAGCGGAGACCTCGCTGGAGTACGTCGTCGTCTGGCCCGGCACAACCTTGAGCTGCGTGGTGGAGACGCGGTAGCCGACCTCTGCCCCGGGTGCCACACCCAGGCCATCGGCGTAGGTGCGCCTGTCGAGACTTGCGCCGGTAACGATCGCCAAGGTTGACCAGCTCAGGCCACGGTCCGTCGTCTTCTCGATCTTGGCCGATTCAGGCCAGGCGCCACCGAAGTTCGTCGGTAGTCCCCACGTCACCACAGCCCCGAACACGCTGCTGTTTGCCTGCACGTCGGTGGGAGGTGTCGGCTGGCCCACGCCAATCCCGGTGAGGCTGACGTCGTAGGTGCCCGGACCGTCCGGGGAGGGAACGCCCATGGTTGCCTGGCGCTGGTCACCGCCGCTGGGGCTGAAGACCACGTCAAACGTGCACGTCGCTGCCGGTGCGAGCTCTGCGCCGCTGTCACACGTCGAGGACGTCGCTGCCGACCATTCGCTCGCAGTCAACCCAGAGAAAGACGGCCAGACAGCTGCCGCTCTGTTGCCAATGTTGGTAACGGTGATCTGGTCGATGGCGGACTGCCCGACCTCAACCAGGCCCGCGTCAACGACCTGTGACGTGAGTTTGAGAGCGGTGTAAGGCAGGGATGAGTGCCACCGGAGAACGCCGCGAATCGGCTTGCCTGTGCACGAGATCGCGTCGAACGAGCCGCTGAAGCTGGTCAGGTCGATGGCGACGCGGCTCAACTCGTCAATGGTGATCGTGCCGGAGGTCACAGCGCAACCACTGCCGTTGACATCGACCTGAAGTCGTCCGTCGGCGCCGTTCTGTCCGACGACGAGCGTGTCCGAGCCCGAGATGGTGACTGCGGCGCTGGTCTGTGGGCCGGTAAGAGGCACCCTTCGGGCGTTCATGACCAACCGCTCCGGATAGGAGCCCAGCGGCGCAGCAATGCTCGCCGTAACTTGGTCGCCTTGGGCGGCGTCGAAGGCGACGCTGCCTCCAGGCGTGCTGGGGTCCATGGCGATCGCCAAGGCGTCGGTGCTGGTGGGGGTCGTCGTTGCTGTCGGTACAGCAGTAGCTGACGTTACGGCGCCCGCTGACCAGGCCGCGGTGGCCGACGGCGCAGTTGTGGACAGGGACAACGCGCTGAAGAGCAGTGTGGCAATAGCCATGCTCAACCGTCGGGAAGGGTGCGAACTCATGACACTCCCAGGGAGCAAGACGATCGCCACATCCCCCCTGGAGACACCAGGCATCGCGTCGGATCAGAAGTGATTGTGCCAGACCCCCAAGGCAAGTAAGAACATAACTACCTGCCGGAGTTCATCGAAGGTCGTGTCACAAGGACGGCGGGACGAGCACAATCAACGCCAACAGGGCGCCCGGACATTGTCAACAGGCTGGCAGGTCAGCGACCGAGGTCCATCCACTGGTCCCAGCCGCCGTGCAGCACCAGCCACGCGATCAGTCCATAACCGGCCTGTCCGGGGTAAGTGCCGCCGGATGCGCCCAGGTCCGAATGCCACTGCTCATGGCTGATCAGCGGCTGGAAACAGTTGACGTACGCCACGCCGCGCCGCCCACACACGTCGGCCTGAGCCTCGACCACGATCTCGAGCCGTGCGTTCAGGTCCGCGTCAAGGGTGGGCGGCGGCCCGACCGCGAACACCGCGACCCCGCTCGCGGCGGCGTCGTCGAGGATGTTGGCGAGGTTCAGCCGGACCCGCGCGGTCGACATACCGTTCACGGCGTCGCTGTGGCCCACCGACACGACGAGGCGTTTTTCGGTACGGCCCTTCCACCGGGGTGGGCACTCGATCCGCCAGCGAGCGAGGACGTCCGCAGAGGTCTCGTCGCGTACCCCCAGCTGGTATGCCGTGATGTCCACATCGGGGTGTGCGGTCCGCGCCACGACGCGCGACACCCAGCCGAGTCCCTTGGGGTCGCCGTATCCCGCGACGTAGGCGTCCCCGATGAACACCAGTGCGATGTCCCGCGGCCCTTCGTTCACGTGGAACTCTGCGCTCGGGTTGAACTCGGACACCACATCCCCTGCGGAGTCGCCGGACTTGTCGCTGGAGCTTTCGTTGGCGTAATGGTCGACAAAGGTCACGCGGGTTCAGTCCTCATCGTCGTCGAGTCGGGCGAGCCAGGTGGCCAAGCGCTCGATGGGTGTCTCGAGCTCGGGGTGGAGGTCGACAAAGGTCCGGAGCCGTTCGGCCAGCCATTCGAGGCTGACCTGCTCCTCGCCCCGGCGCTCGGCCAGCTCCTCGATACCGCGATCCGTGAAGTACACATCTGTGAGGTTATCGCGAGAGCCCGCAGCGGTTTGCGCACGCCGTGCCGTGGCCGGCATGCCGACC
>JBDTMW010000199.1:0-4782 GCA_039934065.1 Actinomycetota bacterium
TGGGCTCCCGCAAGGATGCCCGCGACGCCGTCGTAGCCGCCCGCGGTGCCTTCGGCAAGTGGGCTTCGGCCACGGCATACAACCGTGGTCAGGTGCTCTACCGGGTAGCCGAGCTGATGGAGGGCAGGCGTGGACAGTTCGCCGCGGAGGTCGCCGCAGCAGAGGGGCTAACGCCTGCACGCGCGGACAAGGTCGTCTCGGCGGCCATCGACCGCTGGGTCTGGTATGCCGGATGGTCGGACAAGCTCGCACAGGTCCTGGGCGGGGTCAACCCCGTCGCCGGCCCCTACTTCAACATCTCTGCGCCCGAGCCCACCGGAGTGGTGGCCGCCCTTGCACCGCAACGGTCGTCGCTGCTCGGCCTGGTCTCGGTACTGGCACCCATCGTGGTCAGCGGCAACACCGCGGTGGTGCTCACCAGCGAGCTCCGCCCGCTGCCTGCAGTGACCCTTTCGGAGGTCCTGGCCACGTCGGACGTGCCCGCCGGAGTGATCAACCTGATCACCGGACGCACTGCCGAGGTCGCACCGTGGCTCGCGTCCCACCAGGACGTCAACGCGATTGACCTGACCGGTGCCGCCGACGCCGACAAGGTGGCCTGGGGGGATCTCGAACGGGCCGCCGCCGAGAACGTCAAGCGCGTCCTGCGCCCTGAGGGCAAAGGCGCGGAGGCCGTCGAACCAGACTGGTCCCACACCCCGGACCTGACCCGGATCAAGGCCTACCTGGAGACCAAGACCGTCTGGCACCCCAAAGGCCACTAGCATCTCGACACCTCGGCAACCACCCATGGGACTCCCGCGCCATGAGCACCGTCGACCGATGGCTGACCCACCTCTGCCGCGCGACGGCCGTCGGCGAGTCGTGATCGTGGCCGGGCCGAGCGGTGCCGGCAAGTCACGACTGGCGGCCCATCTGCAGGACCGCCACGGGTGGCCGATCATCCGGCTGGACGACTTCTACCGCAATGGGGACGACCCGTCCCTGCCGGTCCTTCCGATCGGGGTTCCCGACTGGGACGACCCAAGGTCATGGCACGCCGAAGCCGCCGTAGAGGCGCTCGTCGCCCTGTGCCAGCTGGGGGTCGTGGACGTGCCGACGTACGACATCGCCTCCTCGCGCACGGTGGGTCACTCAGCCATCAGCGCCGAACCGGGTCAGCTGATCCTGGCCGAGGGCATCTTCGCCGCCGAGATCATCGCCGACCTGGCAGCGGCCGGCGTCCTGGCCGCCGCATACTGCGTCCACTCCGGTCGCTGGCTCACGTTCGCCCGCCGCCTGGTCCGCGATCTGGCCGAACGACGCAAGCCGCCGTGGGTCCTCTGGCGTCGCGGCCTGAGTCTGTGCCGGCACGAGCCCGAGATCGTGGCCAGGCATGTCCGTCTCGGAGCCAGGCCAGTCTCCGCTGTCAAGGCCATGACTGCGGTGGAGGCGCTCGTCGCGACCCACTGACATCATGGGCACGCTCGACTGAGAGGAAGACAGATGACGGTGACCGGCGGATTCCCCGCCCCTGGACCGCAGGATCGCGAGCCAGGGCGCGACGGGACGTATGCCGGGCTGCCACCATCCCTCCCGCCGAACACTCCGCCGCCAACCGGGCTCCCGGTGCCGCCGCCGTCCTATCTGCGACAAGCCCCGCCGCCACAGATCCCGCTGCTCACGGCGCACAAACCGGGGATCGTCCCGCTCCGCCCCCTGCAGTTCGGCGACATCCTGGACGGCGCCGTCAAGGCCGTGCGCTTCAACCCCAAGACGATGGTTGGGCTGTCGGCGCTCGTGCTGGCGCTCTTCCTGGTCCCGTCGGCCGCGTTGGCCATCGGCGTGACCCATCTGAGCGCCACGTCTTTGAGCAGGTTCGGACCCGAAGCCCAGGGCTTCCTCGGGATTCCTGCGGTGCTGCTGCAGGCCCTGTCCACCGCTCTTGCGACCGCCATCCTCAGCGGACTGCTGATCCATGTCGTGGGCCAGGCGGTGCTGGGCCGCAAGCCGGACATCGGTCAGACATGGCGAGCCGCCCGCGGGCGAGTGGTGTCATTGGTCGTGTTGATGGTCCTGGCGGGGCTGTTCAGCCTGCTGTCAATTGCGTTGCTGATCGGGCCTGGTGCCCTGCTACTGGTCAACGACAACATCGGCGCGGGCGTGATCCTTCTCGTCGTCGGCTCTCTCGGCCTCTTGGTCGTCAGCGTGTTCGTCTCCACGAAGATCTCGCTGGCCGCACCCGCAATAGTTCTCGAAGGCCACGGGGCGCTCGCCGGGGTCCGACGCTCCTTCGCACTCACCAAGGGCGCCGCGTTCTGGCGGGTTCTGGGCATCACGCTGGTTGCCGGAATCCTCGCCGGGTTCGCCGGGTGGCTGCTCGGCCTGCCGTTCTCGATCGTCGGCGTGGTCATCGCCGCAGTGTCAGGACAGGACAGCGAGTCCGCGCAGATGATCGTCACGTTCGTCTCGCACCTGTCGGCACTGCTGACGGGGGCGATCACGACACCGTTCGTGGCGGCGGTCACCGGCCTGATCTACATCGACCGACGGATGCGCCTCGAGGCGCTCGACGTGGTCCTGCTCCGCGAGTCCCAGACCAACCCGGCCCCGCCGGTCTGAACGACATCCCATGACGCCGTGGAGCTGGTCGCCTCAACGTGCACTGGAGCCCACACCCGCCCAGGCACGCCAGTGGCTCAGCGACGAGCTACGCGGCTCTGACTACCAGGACCCCTGGCTGACCACCGTGATCCGCTGGGTGCTCGACCACCTGCGCGCACTGCTCGACGGCGCCAGCGGCGCAAACAGCGCGGTCTCCCCCGTGATCACTGCCCTGGTGGCGTTGGTCGTGATCGCACTGATCGTCTGGGTGCTGCCCAAGGTGCGGCGTGAGTCGGCCGTCGCGCGCCCGGCCGGTGCGGTGCTGGACGACCTGACCATCACGGCCGGTACCTACCGCACGCTGGCCGCCCAGGCCCTCGCGGATGGGCGCTACGACGACGCCGTCCTCGACGGATTCCGCGCCATCGCCAAGGACACGAGCGATCGCACGCTGCTCGACGACGCCCCCAGCCGCACAGCCCACGAGGTCAGCCTCGCGCTGGGGTCACCCTTCCCCGACCACGCAGACCGTCTCGCGCAGGCAGCCGATGTGTTCGATGCCGTGCGCTATGGCCATCGCCGCGCGACCGCGGACCAAGCCGGCCAGGTCCAACGGCTCGATATGGAGCTGGTCAGGACCCGTCCGCTGCTGGCCGGATCACCGCTCCAGGGCCCTCCGGTATGACGACCACGACAGCCCCGCGCACGGGAGCACCGACCTCCGCCCCTGTCTCGAAACTCTTCAAGGGCAAGCGTCCTGGATGGTTCACGCCATCGATCATGGTCGGTCTGCTCCTGGCAGCCACGCTGGCCGTGACGCTGCTGACCCCCGGAGCCCAGGGCAATACCGACGATCTCGATCCGGCCAACCCTGGCTACTCCGGAGCCCAGGCCCTGGCCCACGTGCTCCGCGACCACGGGGTCAGCGTGACCGTGGTGCGCAGCCAACGCGAGCTTCTCGACCAGACCATCGACGGTGGAACGACAGTCGTGGTCACGAACACCATCCGGCTGTCGGGGCGTACCGCCAGGGTGGCGATCGCACATGCAGGGACAGCCGCCGGCGTGGTCCTGCTCGACCCCGACCCCGAGGTCACCAAGGGGATGGGCCTGCCGGTCGAGTCCCACCTCGCCGGTCTGACCGACCTGGCTGCCGGCTGCCAGGGATCAGACGTCGGCGAGGACTTCCGCCTCGCCCTGGCAGGCCGGGCTTACCTGCCGACGTCCGACGCCCCCTCCGCCACCACCTGCTTCCTCGACAAGATCGACGGTGGCGGCGCGATGGTCACGCTGCCAGCCGCCCTCGGGCGGTCACCCGTGACCCTGCTCGGGGACGACCACCTGATCACCAACGGCGCCATCCTCGACGCCGACAACGCAGCAATCGCCCTGCGCCTGTTCGGACACACGGACCGCCTCATCTGGTACATCCCCTCGTTCGCCGACATGGCGGCCGCCGATGGGAGCTCGCGATCCATCGCGCCGACGTGGTTCCAGCCGGGCTTGGCACTGGGGACCTCCGCCGTCATCCTCCTGTGTCTCTGGCGCGGGCGCCGCCTCGGACGCCTGGTCACCGAGCCGCTGCCCGTCATCGTCCGGGCCGTCGAGACCACCGAGAGCCGCGGACGGATGTACCGCAAGTCCCGCGACCGCACCCGAGCCCTGGCCGTACTTCAGCTCGCGACACGACGGCGTCTTGCGGCATACCTCGGCCTGTCTGTGTCCTCAAACATCAGCAGTGTGGCGGCGGCAGCGGCTGCGGTCAGCGGTCGCCGCTACGAAGATGTGCTTGATCTGTTGCGCTCGCCTGCAGCGCAAGACGACTCGTCACTCCTGGAACGTGCCAACGCCCTCACAGCACTAGAGAAGGAAGTACACCGACCATGACGGACGTCAGTCAGACAAAGCAGGACTCCACCACGCAGGCCGCCTCCGACCAGGCCCGTGCCTCGCTGATCGCAGTGCGCCATGAGGTCGCCAAAGCAGTCGTGGGGCAGGACGCCGCGGTGTCCGGCATCATCATCGCGCTGCTGAGCCGTGGCCACATCCTGCTCGAGGGCGTGCCTGGCGTGGCCAAGACGCTGCTCATTCGCGCGGTGGCTGCCGCGCTCGACGTCCAGACCAAGCGGGTCCAGTTCACGCCAGACCTGATGCCCGGCGACATCACCGGCTCGTTGATCTACGACCCGCACAGCGCCG
>JBDTMW010000200.1:0-4763 GCA_039934065.1 Actinomycetota bacterium
AACGGTCGCCATGCGCGCTTGTGAGGCGACGGCCGTTGTCAGGCGGGCACCTCGATCACGGCCAGCACAGTCTCGACGAGCACCGCCTTGGCGTCGTCATCAAGCGCCGTCGCCCCGGGGTTGTCGCGGCGCCAGGCTGCGATGCCGGCGGGGAGGCACCCGACCGCACATGCGGCCCTGATCCGGGCCGCGGCAGCCGCCCGAGGATCCTGCGGCGGCGGTCCGAGCAGTGCCGCCCCCACCCTCTGCGGCAGGGAGCTCTCGCCGGTCAGCGTGCGCAGATGCGTGCCAACGGCCAGGTCAGACAGCATCACCACGACCTGTGGCCCAACCTCGCCGACGACATCGACCAGGGCGGTCACGAGTGCTCTTCGCTGCTCTGACGTCCTGACCGGGCCAGCCGTAGTCAGCACGTGGCCGACCCTCGTCATCGCCGGGGTGAGGATGTCGGCCAGCAGATTCTCCTTGGACGGGAAGTGGTAGTAGACCGCCGCCTTGGTCATGCCCATCCGGTTAGCGATGTCCCGGATCGAGGTGCCCGAATAGCCCTGGCGGCCGAACAGATCCAGGGCCACCTGAAGTATCCGCTCTCGGGTGTTGCCCGCCTCCGCCGCACGAACCATGGTGCCTCCTTACTTGACGATCGGTCAGTTCGTGAGTCATCATATCGTGAACAACTTACCGGTCGGCAAGTAAGGAGCATTTCAATGAGGTCATTGGCGCGATGGAGTGCCGGTCACCCGGTACTGGTAGTGGTGCTCTGGGTGCTGGCGATCGCCGGCGTTCAGGTGTCGGCGCAGGCCGTGGGAACGGACTTCCGCAACAGCTTCGCCCTGCCGGGGACCGACAGCCAGGCCGCGGTCGACCTGCTGCACTCACGCTTCCCCGCCGCGTCGGGGGATGCCGACACGATCGTGGTGACCGCCAAGGACGGAGCGAAGGTCACCGACCCTGCGGTCACGCAACGGATGCAGTCGCTGTTCGACAAGGTCACCGCACTCGACTCGGTGACCGCGGTGCACAGCCCCTACGCACCGACCGGGGCCGGGCAGATCAATGCCGACGCCACCGTCGCGTACGCGAGCGTGCAGTACGACGCGGCCGGCAGGAATGTACCGCGTGCTGACCTCGAGGCCCTCGTCGGCCTCGTGCACGCGGCCGATGGGGACGGTCTCGACGTCGCCGTCGGGGGCCAGGGAGTTGCGGCCCTGGCAGAACCTCGGATCGGCCCCGCCGAGCTGATCGGCGTGGCGTTCGCCGTCCTGATCCTGTTGCTGGCTTTCGGCTCCCCGGTGGCGGCGGCCCTGCCGATCGTGTCCGCGGCCGCGGCGCTCGGAGTGGCCACCGGCGTGGTGAGGCTCGCCTCGAACGTCACCACGATCTCCGACGTCGCCCCGATCCTCGGGGTGCTGCTCGGTCTCGGCGTGGGCATCGACTACGCCCTGTTCATCGTCAACCGACATCGGGGGAACCTGCGCGCCGGCATGCCGGTGAGCCACTCGATCGTCGCCGCGCTGGATACCTCTGGCCGGGCGGTCGTCTTCGCCGGCATCACGGTCGTGATCGCGCTGCTCGGGCTGTTCCTGACCGGTATCGAGTTCCTCTACGGTCTGGCGATCGGGGCCTCGGTGTCGGTGGTCTTCACGGTGCTGGCCGCCACGACCCTGATCCCGGCACTGCTCGGGGCCCTCGGGCTGCGTGTGCTGGGTCGCCGTGACCGGCGGGCGCTGCTGGCCGGCAAGGTTGTCTCCGAGCACAGCGGCGGAGAGTTCCGGTTGTGGGCACGGTTGGTCCAGGGACGCCCGATAGTGCTGATGGTGCTGGCCTTGGGCGTGCTGCTGACCATCGCCGTCCCGGTCCTCGACCTGCGCCTGGGCACCGCGGACCAGGGCAACGACCCGGCCGGGACGACGACACGGCGGGCCTACGACGCGCTGGCTGACGGGTTCGGGCCGGGGATCAACGGACCCCTCATCCTGGCGGTCGACCTGACGCAGCACCCGATCACGGGGAAGGACGCCGCTGTGCTGCAGCCGCTCGTGGCGCAGCTCAAGGCCGACCCGGGTGTCGCGTCGATCGTCGGCCCGATGCCCAACCCGGACGGCACCGCTGCCCTGCTCCGCGTCATCCCGACGACGAGCCCGCAGGACAAGGCGACGAGCGACCTCATCGACCGGGTCCGGACCCAGGTTGCACCCCAGATCGACGCGGCATCCGGGATCCACATCTCCGTCGGCGGCCCCACCGCGACGTTCGACGACTTCGCCACGCAGATACAGGCCAAGATCCCGTTGTTCGTCTCGGTCGTCATCGGGCTGTCGATGCTTCTGCTGGTGCTCGCGTTCCGCAGCCTGTTGATCCCGCTGGTCGGCGCCGTGATGAACCTGATCTCGGTCGCAGCCGCGTTCGGCGTCGTGGTCGCCGTGTTCCAGTGGGGCTGGGCCGCCAACCTGATCGGTCTCGGCAAGGGCGGTCCGATCGAGCCGTTCCTGCCCGTGATCCTGTTCGCGATGCTGTTCGGGCTGTCGATGGACTACCAGGTGTTCCTGGTCAGCCGGATGCACGAGGAGTGGCTGCGCACCGGTGACAACACGACAGCGGTGCGCACCGGACACGCCGACACCGGGAAGGTCATCGTGGCCGCCGCCTCGATCATGGTGTTCGTCTTCGGCGCCTTCGTCTTCGGCGACTCGCGGACGATCAAGCTGATGGGGCTCGGGATGGCGTCCGCCGTCCTGCTCGACGCGTTCCTTATCCGGATGCTCATTGTCCCTGCGGTGATGCACCGGATCGGCCCGGCCAACTGGTGGCTGCCGCGTTGGCTCGACAAGGTGCTACCCCACCTCAGCGTAGAAGGAAGCGATGTCGAGCACCCGGTCCCGCCGGGCGAGGCCGAACGGGCCGCGCAGGGCGGCGGTGGCGTAATGGACGAGGACGACGACGAGGACGACGACGAGCGAGGCTACCGGCGGCGCGGCAAAGAACCGACACCTACCGGAGAGCGCGATGTCTGAGGTTGAGATCGCCGTGGTGGGGCCCGAACGACACGGGCACCGACCCGCGCCGGTCGACACCGAACCCAGTGGCCGCCTGGACGAAGTTCTGGGACTCCTCGATGAGCTCACAAAGGTTGCCCGCGCTTCTGAGGGGCTGTTCCGCGGCGTCGAGCAAGTCACCGGGCTACGGGCCGGCGAGGTGCACGTACTGTTGGCCTGCGCCTACGGCGCCAGCGCGGTGCGAGATGTGGCCCGGCGAATCGGGGAGCTTGACGATGCCGCGGGCGCGACCGTCGAGAGCCTGATCCAACGCGGATTGCTTGCGCGGAACCATTGCGAAGACTCAGGAGAAGGTTCCTCCGTTCCTGGCTTCCTGCAACTGACCGACCAGGGCGCCGCAGTGCTCGAACAGATCGAAGGCGTGCAGGTCCGGCTCCTCGACACCTTGGTCGGAGGGCAAGGCGAGCAGGGCGTCCCTGGTTTCCGTGCCACCCTCCAGGCGATAACGGAGGTGTGGAACTCGGTGGCCAGTCACGCCGAACACCTAGAGCTGCGTGCCGGGCCACGCTGAAGGCCATTGGCGGAGTCGAGCAGATGTCCGAAAGCTGTCGCCCAAGCCCTGGCCCTGTTGGCGAGCCCCGCCGCCCACGGCACGCATCGGGGCCGAGAGTCTCAGTGATGCAAGCGCGTCCGCTCAAGCACCTCCGTGTTGGGCCACGTCAACGTCTATGCGGCTTGGGGTGGCGGATTGCTGGGCAGCCGTGAGGCGAGGGACCAGATCCAGGCGGCAGGCCCCGGGCTCCGAAAAAGGTTGCAGCGCAGTGTCTTCCGTTCGATCAGGGTCAGCTCCGAGCTCGTCGAGCGCGCCCCGGACAAGTCCGAGGTGAACTGAGCAGACCACCTGCGGATTCCGATAGGCCGCTTCGAGCAAGGGGCAGCGATGCAGCTTGACGACGCTCGAACGGGCGTTGGTGCTCGGGGCGAACCCCTGCCCATCCAACAGGGCGATCACCTCGCGGCGGGTGGAGATCGCGGTGGGTGAACCCGCCGAGCCGGTGCCTTCACCCTGGCTGATCGCCGATTCCCGGACCAGCTGGCGGCCCCACATCCGGCCTGCCTCGATGGCGTCAGTGCTCGGATCCGGACTGGTCCGCGCAATGTGCGCGGCCAAAACACAGGCAAGGGAGGCGTACTCGCGAGCTCCCTGGTCAGAGCCGACCTCGCGCATGGCGCCGTACAGCCACGCAGGGCGCCCGCGCCCAAGTGCGACAGCCTGGGTACGGGAAACCATGCCGCCTCCCACCAGCTTGTCCAGATGTTCGCGAATCGTGTTGGGGTGCTGACCCGTCTGCGCCGACAGGGCCGCCACAGTGCAGGGCTCGGGCTGGTCGATCAGCACATCCAGGATGGCGGCCCGAGCCGTTGAGAGACGGGAGCGTCGGCGGTTCATCTGTGCCGTTGGCAACGGGCCGTACCCGGGTCGGGGCACCAGATTTTCGGTCAGACTAGTTCTCACGGAATTGAGTGTATTAAATCAGTGGGGACTTCACCAGTCGAAGGAGGCGGCGGAGCGCCTCGCTATGCGGACTCACCCTGGCTGGGCACCTACACCTGGAGGCCCGCGGCACAGGCGTCCGGAGTGTCCAGATCGATCATGGCGGCCGCAGCGTCGGGCTGTCGGCCGGCGCCCAGGAAGGGCTTGATCAGATCCATCGGCAGCGGGAAGACGATGGTGGACTTCTCACCCCCGAGCTCGAGCAGGGTCTG
>JBDTMW010000201.1:0-4756 GCA_039934065.1 Actinomycetota bacterium
CCGCCGGCCGGTTGACGAAGGACGCGGCGCTGGACTCGGTCAGGCCGTAGCCCTCAAGGATGAGCATGCCCGTGGCGTCGAACCACTCGGCCACCTCGCGGTTGAGCGCGGCCGAGCCGGAGATGAAGAACCTGATCCGGCCGCCGAAGCGTGCTCGGACCTTGTGCAGGACCAGCTTGTCCGCGAGCGTGTACTGAACCTCCAGCAGGCCCGTGGGCTTGGCCCCCTCAGCCCGCAGCCGGGCAACCTTTCCCCCGACGCCGATGGCCCACGTGAACAGCTTGGCCTTCACGCCACCCTCGGCACTGACCGTGGTCGTGATCCGGCCGTAGGCCTTCTCGAAGATCCGCGGTGCCGCACCCATGAAGGTCGGGGAGACGACAGCCAGGTTCTCCACGATCTTGTCCACCCGACCGTCGATGACCGTGGGGATCCCGATCTGCAGCGGGATGGTCAGCAGGATCTTGCCGAGCACGTGGGCCAGCGGCAGCCAGAGGTACTGAAGGTCGTCCTGCGACAGGATGCCCACCGCGTCGACGGCAGCCACCTCGTAGGTCCAGCAGTCATGAGAAAGCCGAACTCCCTTGGGCAGCCCCGTTGTTCCCGAGGTGTAGATGAGCGTCGCGAGATCCTGCGGCTTGATGACGGCGATCCGGTCGTCCACCACCGACGGCACCCTGGCCAGATGCTCGTCGCCCAGCTTCTCGAGGTCGGCCAGCGAGATCACCCAGTCGCCATCGGCCGTCCCGTCGAACGTGATGACCTTGACCACCTCGGGAAGCTGTGCGCGGTTCGCCCGAAGCTTGACGATCTGGATGTCGTCCTCGGCAAACACGAGACGGCTCTGGGAGTCGCTGACGATGTACGTCACGTCGACGGCGGAGGTCGTGGGATAGATGGTGGTCGTCGCGGCACCGGCCAGCATCACGGCCAGGTCGGCAATGACCCACTCGTACCGCGTGCTTGACGCAAGAGCCACGCGCTGCTCCGACTCGATGCCCAGGGCCATCAGACCGGCAGCCAGCCGGCGAACCCGGGCGTCGGTCTGCGCCCAGGTGACTGACTCCCAGGCCGCTCCGGCGGGGAACCGGAACGCCTCGACGCCCGGCGACTTTGCCACCCGGTCGACGAACAGGTGTGCCACCGAAGATGCCCGGTGCTCGATGAGGGAGAGGTCGTTGCGCTCGTCGATAGCCGACATAGCCATGGTCGCTCCTGGTTTGGTGGGTCCTAAGCGGTCGTAAACGACACTAGTGCCCGGAGACTCTTCGCGAGGGCGCTTGACGGGAGACTGCTCACAATCGACGCAAGCCTGACAGGTGGGCGTTGTTGACCAGGCCCAGAGCCAGCCAGCAGGCGAACATGCTCGAGCCGCCATAAGACACAAAAGGCAGCGGGAGACCAGTCACCGGCATGATGCCGAGGTTCATGCCGACGTTCTCGAAGACCTGGACGATGAACCAGCAGGCGACACCGATCGCGACCAGCCGGCTGAACGCGTCTTGAGCCCGGCCCGCGACCATCAGCGAGCGCACCACCAGGAATCCCAGCACCAGCAGCAACCCCGCGCTGCCCAGGAAACCGAGCTCCTCCCCCGCCACCGAGAACACGAAGTCGGTCTGCTGGAAGGGGATGAACCCGCCTTGTGTCTGACGGCCCTGGAACAGCCCCTCTCCCTGCCACCCGCCGGAACCGATCGCGATACGGACCTGACGGGTCTGGTAGCCGATCCCCTGTGGGTCGGCGGACGGGTTGGCGAAGGCGACCAGCCGGTCGTGCTGGTAGGGGCTCAGGACCGGCGTCGTCAAGGCCAGGGTGACACCGACTGCCACCACCGCCAGGACGCCGACCACCCACCGTCTCGGGGCGCCGGACACCGCAATCACGCCGACGGCAAGCGCGCCGAGAACCAGGGCAGAGCCGAGGTCGGGCTGCAGCATGACCAAGCCGATCGGTATGCCGGCCACAACCCATGCGAGCGCAATGTCACGATGCGAGGGCGGCTGGTCGCGTTCACCCCGCTCAGCGAGGATGACCGCCAGACCGACGCACAGTGCCACCTTGGCGAACTCTGACGGCTGGATCGAGAAACCGCCCGGCAGCTCGACCCATGAGTGAGATCCGTTGATGGTGGAGCCGACTGGTGTGAGTACCAGCGCCAGCCCGGCGACCGACGCGAGATAGAGCCAGGGGGCATAGGCGCGCAGCCGCCTGAAGTCCACCCGGGTGACCGCTGCCGCCAGACCAAGTCCGATGCCGGTGTTGAGCAGATGACGGGCGAGGTACGCCGATCCGGACTGGTGTCGCGTGGCCGACCAGACCAGCAGCGCTCCGATCAGCGACAGCCCGAGGCCGCCGATCAGCAGACCCCAGTCCGAACGGAGCCAGATCGCCCTGGCGGACCCGGCCCGTGTCGACGTCATGCGCGCCACGGGCCAGGGTCAGGGAGCGACGATGGGGGACAGAACGGTCCGGCAGCGCTCGACGTCGTCGGCAATCTGGACGAGCAGGTCCTCGATGGCGTCGTACTTCTCAGTCGGACGCAGATGCTGGACGAACTCGACGACCACGGTCTCACCGTAGAGATCAAGGTCGGTGCGATCCAGGACATAGGCCTCGACACGGCGCTGGGTGCCCTCGAACGTCGGGTTGGTGCCGACTGAGATCGCGGCCGGCAGCTTGCGCTCAGGGTCGCGGCGGGGCAGCTTCGGCTGAATCAGCCAGCCCGCGTAGACGCCGTCTGCAGGCGTTAGCCCGGCCGACTCCTGGCTCAGGTTGGCCGTGGGATAACCCAGCTGGCGACCACGGTGATCCCCGTGCACGACCTCACCACAGACCCGATGCGGTCGACCAAGGATGTCGGCTGCGACTGCGACCTCGCCAGCGGTGACCAGGCTGCGAACGCGGCTGGAGGACCAACGACCCCCTTCACCGATGTCCGTGAGCGCGACCACCTCGAAGCCGTGCTCGGCACCCAGCTCGCGCAGCGTGTCGACGTTGCCGGAGTTGCGCACACCGAATCGGGTGTCCTGCCCCACGACGACGACCTTCGCGCCCAACGCCTTGACGAACACCTCGACCACGAAACGCTCCGGGGTCCACAGGGCCAGCTCGCGGGTGAACTCCATCACCAGCACGGCGTCGAGCCCTGTGGCCGCGAGCAGCTCGAGGCGCAGCGCGGGCGCGGTGATGATCTGCGGCGCACGCTCAGGGTGGAGGACGGCGACCGGGTGCGGGTCGAACGTGACCGCCACCGCGCGGGCTCCCGCTGCGACGGCTGCGCCATCTCCCACATCCGCGCCGCCAGGACGAACGGGGCGAAAGTCGTGAGCTTGTCTGACGACCTCGGCCAGCACGGCCTGATGGCCCTTGTGTACGCCGTCGAAGTTGCCCAGCGTCACGACGCTCGGGCCGTAGCCCGGGGGGACTTGGGAGAGGTCGGTCCATCGCAGCACGAGGGACACTCTACGAACCCGACGGCGAGAACACGACGTGGGCCTTGGCCAGCGATCCGCTTTCGTCGAGCATGGCCACCAGGTGTCCCTCAGGAGCGAAGGCCGCCACGGGCTGGTCATTGCCTCCCGGCTGGGACGCGATGCGTTGTCCGTAGCCGACGGCGGTGGCTTCGGCCGAGGTCAGCTCTCGGACGTCAAACGAGGCTCGTGCCGCGTCCGCAAGCTCAATCACCGGTATCGCGTCGGTCTCACTGGCCATCTCGAGATCGGCCAGCGTATGTGCGTCGTCCAGCCCGAACCGCCCGACGCGGGTACGACGCAGAGCGGTGAGGTGGCCCCCGACACCCAGGGCTGCGCCGAGGTCACGAGCCAGAGCCCGGATGTACGTCCCCGACGAGACCTCCACCATCACGTCGAGATCCCAGACCGGATGGCCGTGCACCTTCTTGGTCCGGTGGTCGAGGACGTCGAACCTGCTGACGGTGACCTTGCGGGAGGGCAGGACGACGTCCTGTCCGGCACGCACCCGTGCATAGGACCGTTGTCCGTCCACCTTGATCGCGCTGACGGCGCTGGGCACCTGGGCGATCTCTCCGGTGAGGGCGGCCACCCCACGCTCCACCTCCTCTGTTGTCAGGGCAGAGACGTCGTGCGACGAGGTGATCTCGCCCTCGGCATCGTCGGTCATGGTGGACTGACCGAGGCGAATCGTCGCCGAGTAGGCCTTGTCGCAGCCGACCAGGAAGGTCAGCAGCCTGGTGGCACGGTTGACACCCAGGACAAGGACTCCGGTGGCCATCGGGTCCAGCGTCCCTGCATGGCCGACCTTGCGAGTGCCGCACAGACGGCGACACCGCGCGACAACGTCGTGGCTGGTCCAACCGGCCGGCTTGTCGACGATGAGCAGACCATCAGGGGTGGTCATGCCTTGGCGGCGTCTTCTTCAGGCTCAGCCTCGACCTCGTTTTCAACGACCGGCTTCTTGTAGGGGTCGGCGTCCCCGGCGTAGACCGCGCCGGAGGCTGCTGCCGCCACCTTGGCGTCGTGCTGCTTGGCCGAGAGAAGCAGGTCCTCGAGGTGAGCCGCACCGTCAGGCAGTGCGTCGGGGATGAACTCCAAGGTGGGTGTGAGCCGAATGCCGATGCCCTTGCCCACCGCCGAGCGGAGCTTTCCCTTGGCCGACTCGAGCGCCAGCGCCGTGTCAGCGCGTTCGGTCTCGCCACCGAAGACGGTGTAGAACACCGACGCGTTCTGCAGGTCGCCGGTCACCCGGACATCGGTGATCGTGACGAAGCCGAGAC
>JBDTMW010000202.1:0-4751 GCA_039934065.1 Actinomycetota bacterium
GAACGGCCTGCTCGAGCGCTTCGGCCAGGCCCAGAAGATGATGCGTTCGCTGCGTAAGGGAGGCGGCGGGGGCATGCCCGGGATGCCGGCGATTCCTGGGATGGGCGGTGGCAAGAAGGCCGTCAAGGGTCAGCAGCGCAAGAAGGGCAAGAGCGGCAACCCGGCCAAGCGCGCCCAGGAGGAGAAGGCTTCGGCGGACAAGGCCTCAGGTGCCCGTGCGGCTGCGGTCAACAGCGCCTTCGGTATGCCGGCCGGGCAGGATCCCGTCGCGCCGGCTGGGGCTTCCGATCCTGCCAACATCGAGCTGCCGAAAGGTTTCGAGCAGTTCCTCGGCAAGTAGCCAAGTTGCGGGCGACTGCGCGCTAGCGTCCACCCATGGCTGACAGAGAACAGAGGCTGGACCCCACGATCAACCTGCCGGATGGTCGACCGCTCAGCATCTGGGCGGGCGGCGACCCGGCTGGTGTGCCCGTCGTCTTCTTCCACGGCACGCCGTCGAGCCGGTTGTTGGCAGTCGCCGGTGATGACGCCGCGGTGCGCCAAGGAGTGCGCCTGATAGCGGCAAACCGTCCGGGTTACGGCTCGGCCCCTGACTCGGCTCCCAGCCTCGCGTCCGTCGCCAGCGACACTCTGGCGCTCGCGGATGCCATGGGACTGAGCCGATTCGCGGTCTTGGGAGTCTCCGGCGGTGGTCCCTACGCTTTGGCCTGTGGCGCGTTGGAGCCCACACGGGTCGCGGCGGTGGGCGTGGCCGTTGGCATCGGGCCGTGGCGGCTGATCGACTCGCCAGGGACCAACCCTGAGGATCGTGCAGTCCTGGAGCTTGCTGACGCTGGGGATGTCGAGGCCGCGCTGACAGAGTTTCGCCGGTCGGCCACTCAGGACTATGCGTCCATGCTCGAGCTCGACGACGACGCGATGATGGCCGAGTTCATCCGACCGGTTCCCGAGTCGGAACGAGTCGCGGTCTTTACTCCGCAGATGCGTACCTGGTGGGCGGCCGACATGAGAGAAGCACTGACGTCGTACGACGGCTATGCCCGCGACAACCTGGCCTGGGGCGGAGACTGGGACATCGACCTGGCATCCGTGGAATCCCCGACCTGGCTCTGGTACGGCGATGAGGACCGGCTGGTCCCTCCCGATCACGGCCGTTGGTTGCACGAACGAATAGCCCACTCCACGCTGGTGATTCGCCCCGGTTGCGGACATGGGCGGACCGTCTTCGAGTTCTGGGACGACATGTTCGAGACATTGCGCAACGCCGTGCTGGCGGGCGGCTGATCGAGATCGGCGCGGCTGGCTAGCGGACGTCGGGGGCGGCTTCCACCGGCCCGATGCTGGTGCCCCAGAGCCGGTCGGCCAGCGCGAACATCGCAACGGCATACGGCGCCAGACGCATCCCGGGAGTCATCTGGGCGGGGGTGAACCGGATCAGGCTGCCCAGGTTCGCCGGCCCACGTTCGATCGTGCCGATCACGAAGTCTCCGTGCTCAGCGACGCGCAGGCCATCCGGGCCGCCCGTGACATCGACGCTCTTGGTCTCGGCCGGCCCGGGTGTACTGACCACGTAGTGAGCCGACCCGAACCGCTGAGCGTCCGCAGCGGGTACCAGGAGATCCTCGAGCTCCTTGGCACCGATGCCCATGTCGATGCCGCGGACCGTCGCCATCTGGAGCAGATCGAGCGGAAGCTCGGGAACGCTCTTGCCGATGGTCGACAGCCCGCCCGCGAAGCGCGGGTTGAGCTCGGTCGGCAGGAACCCGTCGGCGGTCAGGACCCCGTCGACCGAGAAACCGCCGCGGTAGCCATGCTCGGTCTGCAGGTGGCTACCGACCCGTCCGGCGACCTCACGCATCTCGTGGCGATCGTGGGCTGAGGGGTCCCAGCAGGTTGAGAGGCCGGAGTACAGGAAACGCCTCGGGGACGTGGAACGCAGCACCACCTGCTCGACAGGACGGAACACGGCCACCCCGCCAGGCAGGACGAAGCCGTGGATGCTGCAGGGCACGCCCTCGAGGAACGGCTGCACCCGGATCCTCGCCGAGACGGGCAGCAGCGTCCTGAGAGCGGTCCGCGCGTCGTCATCGGTGACAACCCAGCGGACCCGGTCACCCCCGCCGTTCATGCCTTGGGAGGCATCGGCCGACCATACGGTGCCACGGCCGGTGTCGAGGTCGCGCGCCGCGGCGATCACCGCATCTGGTTCCGCGTCGACCACGAGGGCTGGCGAGCGCTGCACCCCGACGGCATCCCACAAGGCGTCGCTGAGGCTCTTGTCCTCCAGCGCCAGGAACGACGGAGGCCGGCCGCCGAGCGACTCGCGACCGAGATACGTCTCGACCGTGGCGAACGGGCTCAAAAGACAGAGACCGGCACCGTCGGGGTCGAATGCCTCGGCTGCCGCGCGGGCCTCGTCGGGCGGGTCGGCGGCGAAAGCGACCCAGCCGGCTACCTCCTCGCTCAGGTTCGCCCGCTCGGGACTGGGGATGACGACCATGCGGGCCTCGTCAGGGCCGGGCAGCTCACCCGTGCCGACGCCGTCGGCGATGACGAGAACCGCCTCGGCACCCCAGCCCTGCAGCTGCCGCACTCGTTGAGGCGCCCCGGCAAGCACGCCGCCGACCAGAATGACCTTGCGGCCGCGAACGAGCTCGGCGCAGCGCTCGACCAGGTTCGTCGCGAGGTCTTCCGTTGATGAGGCTGCCATGACGCGACCGTACGGGCGGGCTCTCGAACAGTCCACCCGGTTTCGGTCGGCAGCCGGTAGCCCTTGCGACGGTTTCGCCGACAGGCGCCGTTCGCTAGCGTCGACCCATGGATGACACAGAGCAGAGATTGGACTTCACCGGCCTCAAGGCGATGTTCCTCAACGGCACGCTCAAGCGCTCGCCGGAGGTCTCCAACACTGAGGGCCTTATCGAGGTGAGCGCCTCACTCATGCGCCGACACGGTGTCGAGGTCGAGGTGCTGCGCGCGGTCGACCATGACATCGCCTTCGGCGTCTATCCAGACATGACCGAGCACGGGTGGGCCACCGACGAGTGGCCAGTCATCTGGGAGCGGGTCAAGGCGGCCAACATCCTGGTCATCGCAGGGCCGATCTGGCTCGGCGACAACTCGAGCAAGACCAAGCAGATCATCGAGCGGCTCTATGCACAGTCCGGTCAGCTCAACGAGCAGGGTCAGTACGCGTTCTATGGCAGGGTCGGCGGCGCGCTGATCACCGGTAACGAGGACGGCGTCAAGCACTGCGCCATGAACATCCTCTACAGCCTCCAACACCTTGGTTACGTGATCCCGCCGCAGGCCGACGCCGGCTGGATCGGGGACATCGGGCCAGGCCCCTCCTACCTCGACCAGGGCTCCGGTGGCCCCGAGAACGACTTCACCAACCGCAACACGACGTTCATGACGTGGAACCTGATGCACCTGGCCCGGATGATCCAGCGGGCCGGCGGCATCCCGGCATACGGCAACCAGCGAAGCGAGTGGGACGAGGGGGAGCGGTTCGGGTTCGTGCAGCCGAACCCGGAGTATCGATGACTTCGGACCAATGACCTTTGCCCTCTGACCGCGCGCTACCCGGCATACGTCCGCCGGCGTGGGTAGTGTCGCGACATGACTGCGCCGGTACTGCACATCAAGGGAAGCGTGCTCGTCGGACCTCAGGACGTTCGCGATGAGCTCTGGGTGGTCGGGGGGAGGGTCACGTATGCCGCCCCTTCGGCGGGTGCGGACGTCCAGACCGTGCAGGGCTGGGTCCTGCCCGGTCTGGTGGACGCGCACGCCCACGTCGGGCTCGACGCTCATGGCGCAGTCGATGACGCCACCAGTGAGAAGCAGGCCATCGCCGAGCGGGACGGCGGCGCCCTGTTGTTGCGCGATGCCGGTTCTCCGGCCGATACGCGCTGGATCGACGACCGCGAGGACTTGCCGCGCATCGTGCGAGCCGGCCGGCACATTGCGCGGACGCATCGCTACATCCGCAACTATGCCCACGAGATCGAGCCCGAGGACCTGGTCCAGTACGTGCGCCAGGAGGCGCGTCGCGGTGACGGCTGGGTCAAGCTGGTCGGTGACTGGATCGACCGGGAAACCGGTGACCTCAGCCCCTGCTGGCCGCGGGAGGCGCTGGCCACGGCGATCGCTGCCGCGCACGATGAGGGCGCACGAGTGACCGCCCACTGCTTCGGCGAGGAGTCGCTGCGCGACCTGGCAGCTGCCGGCGTCGACTGTATCGAGCACGCCACCGGGCTGGCGGGGGACACCATCGACTCCTTTGCCGCACGGGGGATCGCCATCGTTCCGACGCTCGTGAACATCGACACCTTCCCGTCGATCGCGGCCGGCGCAGAGGGCAAGTACCCCGCCTATGCCGCTCACATGCGTGACCTGCATGCGCGTCGCTACGAGACCGTCGCCGCAGCACATGACGCCGGCGTGCCGATCTATCTGGGCACCGATGCCGGCGGCTCCCTGCCTCACGGTCTGGTGGCCCGAGAGGCCGCGGAGCTGGTCAGCGCGGGCCTGTCCATCGTCGAGGTCCTGATGGCGGCCAGCTGGGGTGCCCGCGAATGGCTGGGCAGACCTGGTCTGGTCGAGGGCGCAAGCGCCGATCTCGTTGTCTACCAGTCAGATCCACGTGCTGACATCGGGGTTCTCGCGGCGCCGGACCAGATTGTCCTGCGAGGCAGGGTCATCGCCTGAGCCGGCCGTCCTTCACGCCGAGGCTGGCCTGGTCTAGTGGC
>JBDTMW010000203.1:0-4700 GCA_039934065.1 Actinomycetota bacterium
TGGCGGTCGATGGAGTCGGCCATGGCCTGGCGGACGGCCAAAGCCTTGGCGGGGTTGGCGTCCGGACTCTTGGCGCCGAACGGCATCGTGTTGAAGTTGAAGACGATGTAGCGCAGCTCGCCGCCGGGGCCGACATCGACGGTGACGTTGGAGTTGGTCTTAAGGCTGGCGATGTCCGTCGGGGTGAGGCTGCGGGAGGCCACGTCGATGTTGCCTTGCTGGACATCGAGCTTGAGGTTGTTGGAGTCCGAGTAGTACTTGATGATCACGCTGTCTGATTTCGGCTTGCCGAGCAGACCGTCGTATCCCGGGAACGCCTTGAAGTCGATCAGCTCGTTCTTCTTGTAGGTCGAGATCGAGTACTGGCCGGCAAACGCCTTCGATGCGACGATCGCGTCATCGCTCATGATCTTGTCCGCTGGGAAGACCTCGTTGTCAACGATCGGGCCGGCCGGGCTGGTCAGGATCTGCGGGAAAGTCTGGTCGTTGCCCTCCTTCAGGTTGAAGACCACCGTCGTCGGATCCGGCGCGTCGACGCTGGCCAGGTTGCCCAGTAGCGATGCCGGACCGTTGGGGTCGTTGATCTTCACCTGGCGGTCGAAGCTGAACTTCACGTCCGCCGAGTCCAGGACGTTGCCGTTGGCCCACTTGAGCCCGGGCTTCAGCTTGACTGTGTAGGCCGTGGGGGTGGTGAAGGACGCGGAGACAGCGATGTCGGGCTCCGGGTCCGCGCCGCCCGGCTTGGAGTTGAGCACGAAGGGGTAGATCTGGTTCATCACCATGAAGGAACCGTTGTCGTAGGAACCGGCGGGGTCCAGGGAGCTCACCTTGTCCGTGGTGCCAAAGGTGATTGGCGTGCTACTTGCTCCGGGTGTGCTGCTGGTTCCACCGCCCCCGGAACTCGTGCAGGCAGTCAAGGCCAAGGCCGAAACTCCCGTCAGAGCAATCACGTAGCACAGGCGCGCGTTCTTCATAGCCATCTGCAACCCTTCTCTTGGTATTTGCGATCTGCGCCCCCAACGGCCATGGTCGTTGGGCGGTATGGCCGTGAGGTGGCTCAAAGTTCTCATGGGTCACCAAACGCTTGGAGGCGCGCCGAGCGATGCGTTCATGATGGCCCCCGAACAGCGATGGCCACCGTTCCGCACAAATGCGTTGCCGAATCGTGACTCGCGGGACATCTTCTTGAGTTTGGTGGTCGCCGGGCAAGAAACCAAAGCAAACCGGGTCAAATCTCCCTCTGGGTCAGGCTGGTTCGGTGCTCATACCACGCGTCCCACCAGCGAACCGATGCCGTACGTGACAGCCATCGCTAACATCCCGCCGATCACGTTGCGCCACAACGATCGATGTGCTGGCGCCGAGCCCAGACGGGCAGCCACCAACCCCGTCCCAGCAAGTGCGAGGACAACCGTGACCACGGTGACCGGGACCCGCCAGGACGTCGGGGGAAAGGCGATGGCCAGCAGGGGCAGCAGCGAGCCGATGGTGAAGGCGATGAACGACGCCACTGACGCATGCGTCGGGCTGGTGAGGTTGTCGGGGTCAATCCCGAGCTCGGCCTCGGCGTGCGCGCCCAGGGCGTCGTGTGCTGTCAGCTGGACGGCCACCTCCTTGGCCAGCTCGCGCGAGATCCCCTTCGCGGCATACAGGTCGGTCAGCTCCTCGAGCTCCTCCTCAGGGGTCTCCTCGAGCTCGCGGCGCTCCTTAGCCAGCAACGCGTGCTCGGAGTCTCTCTGGCTGCTGACCGAGACGTACTCACCCACGGCCATGCTCATCGCTCCTGCCGCGAGACCTGCGATACCAGCGGTGATGATGACCGTTTGCGAGGTCGTTGCGCCAGCCACCCCGATCACCAGGCCCGCTGTTGACACGATCCCGTCGTTGGAACCGAGGACTCCGGCGCGCACCCAGTTCAGCCGGCGCGCCATCCCAGGCGCATGTGGCTCGTCGTGGTTGAGCGGCTCTGTCGCCGTGCTCATCCTGTCGCCTCTGCTTTCGCGTTTAGTCGGGCCGCGGTCTGTGCGATGCGGTGGGCCAGCTCGATGTCCAGCTGGGTCACGCCGCCGGCCGAGTGTGTTGACAGTCTCCAGTGGGTGACCTTGAAGCGCAGGTCGACGTCGGGGTGGTGCTGCATCTGCTCCGCCTCGTCGCCAGCCTCCACGATCATCCGGACGGCGGTGGGGAAGTCAGGTGCGTCGTATGACGCGCCGAGACTCTCGCCATCATGCGTCCACCCCGGCAGGTCGCCCAGCTGTCGGGTGATCTCTTCGTCGCTCAGCAGTCTGGTCATGGTCACACCGTGGCAAGCCGGGCGCTGTTTGTCGAGAAGGGCTCGGCCCGTCCAGCGCAGGACGCGGGGAGCGGGCAGACTGTTCCGCGACCATGGATGACTCAATCAAGTTCCCCCTGCTTGTTGTCGGAGCCGCGATCGTCGACGACCTCGACCGTCCGGCGACTCTGCTCTGCGCCCGGCGTACAGAGCCACCCGAGCTGGCCGGCGGCTGGGAGCTACCTGGCGGCAAGGTAGATCCTGGGGAGGAGCCGCTGGACGCACTACTTCGAGAGATCCGCGAGGAGCTCGGAGTGGACATCGAGGTCGGCGTCATCCTCGAGGGCCCGCTGGCCGGCGCCTGGCCGCTCGGAGATCGCTACATCATGCAGGTGTGGCTGGCGCGGATCACTTCTGGTGAGCCGCGTCCTCTGGAGGCCCACGACCTTCTGCGCCGGCTCACCAGGCCCGAGCTGTACGCCGTCCCGTGGCTGCCTGCGGATCTTCCGATCATCCGGCGGCTGGAAGCCCTTATGAGCGAGCCGGGGCACCTCTGATCCGGCGTGGGCAAGCGCGTGGTCAATACGCTCACCGTTTGCTGAGAGAATTGCCCCATGCCCATGCAGACCCGCGGTGACATCCGCAACGTTGCCATCGTCGCCCACGTAGACCACGGTAAGACCACCCTTGTTGACGCCATGCTCTGGCAGTCCGGCGCATTCGGTGCTCACCAGCACGTCGAAGAGCGCGCCATGGACTCCGGTGACCTCGAGCGCGAAAAGGGCATCACGATCCTCGCCAAGAACACCGCGGTGAGATTCAAGGGTCCCGCCGCCGACAAGGCCGGCTACTCCGATGGGATCACCGTCAACATCATCGACACCCCCGGTCACGCCGATTTCGGGGGCGAGGTCGAGCGCGGTCTGTCCATGGTTGACGGTGTGGTGCTGCTTGTCGACGCCTCCGAAGGTCCCCTGCCGCAGACGCGGTTCGTGCTGCGCAAGGCGCTCGCGGCCAAGCTGCCCGTCATCTTGTGCATCAACAAGGTCGACCGCCCCGACTCCCGCATCGCCGAGGTCGTCGACGAGACCTACGAGCTGTTCATGGACCTGCTCGACGATGCCCACACCGCATCCACGCAGCTGGACTTCCCGATCGTCTACGCCTCAGCCCGGGCCGGGCGTGCGTCGCTGACCCGCCCCGAGGACGGCGGTATGCCGGACGAGGCCACCCTCGAGGCGCTCTTCGCGGCGATCCTGAAGACCATCCCGGCGCCCGTCTACGACGACGAGGCCCCGCTGCAGGCCCACGTCACCAACCTGGACGCCTCGCCCTTCCTCGGCCGCCTGGCCCTGTGCCGCGTGTACAACGGCACCATCAAGAAGGGCCAGCAGGCTGCCTGGTGTCGTGCTGACGGCACCGTCGAGCGTGTCAAGATCACCGAGCTGCTGATGACTGAGGCGCTCGAGCGCAAGCCCGTGGACAGCGCCGGCCCCGGCGACATCATCGCGCTGGCCGGCATTCCCGAGATCACCATCGGCGAGACACTGGCCGACCCGGACAACCCGATCCCGCTGCCGTTGATCACCGTCGATGAGCCGGCGATCTCGATGACGATCGGCACCAACACCTCCCCGCTGGTCGGGCGGACCAAGGGCACCAAGGTCACCGCGCGTCTGATCAAGGACCGCATCGAACGCGAGCTGGTCGGCAACGTCTCTATCCGGGTGCTGCCCACCGAGACCCCCAACGCCTGGGAGGTGCAGGGCCGCGGTGAGCTGGCGCTGGCCATCCTGGTTGAGCAGATGCGCCGCGAGGGCTATGAGATGACCGTTGGCAAGCCACAGGTGGTCACCCGCGTGATCGACGGCAAGATCCACGAGCCGTTCGAGCGCCTCACGATCGACGCGCCCGAGGAACATCTCGGCACGATCACCCAGCTGCTGGCCGTGCGCAAGGGCCGGATGGAGCAGATGACCAACCACGGCACCGGCTGGGTGCGGATGGAGTTCGTCGTGCCGTCGCGCGGGCTCATCGGCTTCCGGACCGAGTTCCTTACCGACACTCGTGGCACCGGCATCGCCAACCACGTCTTCGAGGACTACGAGCCATGGGTGGGGGAGCTCAAGACCCGGCAGAACGGCTCGCTGGTCGCCGACCGCACAGGTGTCGCGACGTCCTACGCGATGTTCAACCTCCAGGAGCGCGGGGCGATGTTCCTGGAGCCGACGACCGAGGTCTACGAGGGCATGATCGTGGGTGAGAACTCCCGCGTGGAGGACATGGACGTCAACATCTGCAAGGAACGCAAGCTCACCAACGTGCGCTCGGCCACCTCCGAAGTGCTCGAGCGTCTGATCCCGCCGCGCAGGCTGAGCCTGGAGCAGGCCCTGGAGTTCTGCCGCGAGGACGAGTGCGTCGAGGTCAC
>JBDTMW010000204.1:0-4692 GCA_039934065.1 Actinomycetota bacterium
CGTCGTACTGGGAGGTCTGGAAGTTCTTCGGCATGTCCGGGTAGAAGTAGTTCTTGCGGGCGAACCGGCACCATGTCGCGATCTCGCAGTTCAGCGCCAGACCGATCCGGATGGCCGAGTCGACCGCAGCGGCGTTGACGACCGGCAAGGCACCGGGCAGACCCAGACACACCGGGCAGACCTTCGTATTGGGTTCTTCACCAAAGCCGGCCGCACAGCCACAGAACATCTTGGTCGCGGTGTTGAGCTCGACGTGAACCTCGAGACCGATCACCGGGTCATAGGTCTTGAGCAGCTCGGCGTAGTCGACGACGGGCTCTGCTCCGTTGGCTCCCGTGGCGGTGCTCATGAGCGGGCCTCCCGGCCGTTGGTGGTGGTCGACAGCTGTGGGGCTTTGGCGAGCAGGGGCCCGCCCCAGCGCTGGATGAGGGCGGCCTCGAGAGCTGCGCCCACGCCATACAGTCGCTCGTCCCGGGTTGCCGGGGCAAGGATCTGGATGCCGGTCGGCAGACCATCCTCATCCGCCAGACCGCTCGGCAAGGACATGCCGGGGATGCCCGCTAGGTTGGCCGGGATCGTGGCAATATCGTTGAGGTACATGGCAAGTGGGTCGTGGAGCTTCTCGCCGATCTTGAACGCGGTGGTCGGCGTCGTGGGCGATACGAGGACGTCAGCCTTCTCGAACGCTGCCGCGAAGTCACGCTGGATCAGCGTGCGGACCTTCTGTGCCGAGCCGTAGTAGGCGTCGTAGTAGCCGCTGGACAGGGCATAGGTGCCGAGGATGATTCGGCGCTTCACCTCATCGCCAAAACCAGCGTCTCGAGAGGCAGCCATCACCTGTTCGGCGCTGGGGTCGTCGACCCCCTCAGGCAGGACGCGCAGGCCATAGCGCATGGCGTCGAAACGGGCCAGGTTGGAGGACGCTTCGGCGGGCAGGATCAGGTAGTAGGCCGCCAACGCGTAATCGAAGCTCGGGCAGGACACCTCGACCACCTCAGCGCCCGCATCGACGAGCAGCTGCACGGACTCCTCGAACCGGACCCGGACGCCGTGCTGGTAGCCCTCGCCGCCGAGCTCCTTGACCACGCCGATCCGCATTCCCTTGACGTCGGCCCGGCGCGCAGCCTCGACAACAGGGGGCACCGGCGCGTCAATGGAGGTGGAGTCCATCGGGTCGTAACCACCGATGACCGAGTGAAGCAGCGCGGCATCGAGCACCGTGCGAGACACCGGGCCCGCCTGGTCGAGGCTGCTGGCCAGGGCGATCAGGCCGTAGCGCGAGACACCGCCATACGTCGGCTTGGTCCCGACGGTGCCCGTCACCGCGGCCGGCTGACGGATCGACCCCCCGGTGTCGGTACCGATCGCGAGAGGCGCCTGGAAAGAGGCAACAGCCGCCGCGGAACCGCCACCTGAACCCCCGGGGATGCGTTCGAGGTCCCACGGGTTGTGGGAGGGGCCGAACGCCGAGTGCTCGGTGGACGAGCCCATCGCGAACTCGTCCATGTTGGTCTTGCCCAGGATCGGCATGCCCGCTGCCTTGAGCTTGGCGACAACGGTGGCGTCATACGGCGGGATCCAGCCCTCGAGGATCCGGGAACCGGCCGTGGTGGGCAGACCTTTGGTGGTGGCGATGTCCTTCACCGCGATGGGCACCCCGGCGAGGATGTGCAGGTCTTCGCCCGCTGCACGACGCTGGTCGATGTCGCGGGCCGTGGCGAGTGCGCCTTCGGCGTCGACGTGCAAGAACGCGTGGACCGAGCCATCGACCGCGGCGATGCGATCGAGATGGGCCTGAGTGGCCTCAACCGCGCTGATCTCCTTGCGGTACAGGCGATCCGCGAGCTCGGCGGCGCTGGCGCGGGTGATGTCGGAAGTCACATTTGAACCTTTGCTCGGATGTACTCGAACTGGTGGAAGAACCGCAGATGACGTGACGGACGCCCGCAGATCTGACGGAGGTCCGAAGGAGTCAGTCCTCGTCCAGGATTCGCGGGACAGAGAATCGCTGCTGCTCCGAGGCTGGTGCACAGGCCAGCGCCTCCTCGGCGGTGAGGCTGGGGCGCACCACATCGGGCCGCGTCACGTTGGTCAGCGGCAGCGGGTGCGACGTCGGCGGGACGTCGTCCGTGGCGACCTCGTTCACGCGGGCGACGGACTCGAGGATGATGGCGAGCTCACCGGACATCTTGTCCAGCTCGGCGTCACTGAGGTCGATGCGCGCGAGCATGGCGAGATGGGCGACATCGTCGCGGGAGATTGCGGACATGGCCTGAAGTCTAGTGTCCCGACGCCGGCCGTCCCCTGCTGTGTGCCGCGTGCTCACCTCACGCCCAACCGCGCCGTTCACGTTCGGGACACGTCCCGTGGTAAGCCCTACAGGGAATGCGGGTAGTCGGCGGAGCGGTCCTGGAACGAGAGGATCTTGGGGTTCTGCACAACTCCGGCGCGGATCTCGATGGCCCTCTGGATAGTCAGATCCTCGTCCCAGGCCACGGGGCCTTCCATCACCGCGCGCAGATAGGGGATCAGAGCCTCGCTGATACCCCAGGTCGCGCTGTTCCACAGATAGGTCGGGCTGTGATCGACGCCGTAGTACGAAATACCGTCACCGACCGAGAACATCGGCGTCTCGAAGGTGGTGGGGCGGGCCCACTCGAAGCCCATGCCGGCGTCGCACGACACGTCGACGATCAGGCTGCCGGAAGCGAAATGCCCCAGCTCCGCGTCCGTGACGAACATCAGCGGCTCGTCGGTGTCCTGCAGCACGCAGTTGACCACGATGTCGTGCCCCGCCAGGAACTCGGCCGTGGGAACCTGGCCGGTGGCTGCCTGGACTGTCGTGCGACTCGGGTCGGCCTCGATGCGGTCGAGATGCTCGAGCACGATGGACGGGACAGGTGAGGCAACCGCTGTGACGTTGCGCATGGTGAGCACCGTGACTTGGTGGACGCCCATCGCGTTCAGCGCCGTGACGGCACCGCGCGCCGCGTTCCCGAAGCCGATGACGACAGCCGTGAGAGGTCGGCCGTAGTGACCGGTCGAGCCGATGAGCGTCATGGCATGCAACACCGAGCAGTAGCCCGCGAGCTCGTTGTTCTGGTGGAACACGTGGACGACGAAATCCCCTGAAGGCGTCCAGTGGTTCATCGCCTCCCACGCCATGAGCGTCAACTGCTTGTCGATAGAGATCTGCGTCAGCCGGGGGTCCTGAACGGCGTGCGGCCAGCCCCAGAGCACCTGTCCGTCGCGAAGGCCGGCGACATCGTCCAGGGTGGGCTTGGGCAGCAGCACTACATCGACGGTCGCAATGATCTCCTCACGCGGACGGATGCCCGCGACCAGGGTGGCGAGATGCTCGTCAGAGAAGCCGAAGTGCTCGCCGTATCCCCGCTCGAGGAAGATTCGTGTCCGAAGGTCGGCGTCTATCCGGTCGAAGTGCTGCGGATGGATCGGCAGCCTGAGCTCGTTCTCCTTGCTCGAGCTGGCAAGCACGCCAAGACTGAGCTGATCCATGAGACTCCTGTCGGTTGCCGCGGCCGCGACCAGCGTGGCCATCACCGGCGTGGCCGCCCCCAGCGCGGAATGCCACGCAGCCTAGATCATCACGCCCCGGTGTGTCTCGAACCGACCTCACCCTGGCTGCCACCGAGCCCAGGTGTCAGGACTCCCTGACAGGACTCCCTGACTCAAGCAGGTCGCCAAAGCCGGCTTCGTCCAGGATCGTCAGACCGAGCTCTCGCGCCCTGTCCGCCTTGGAGCCGGCGTTCTCCCCCACCACCACATAGTCGGTCTTCTTGGACACGGTTCCGGCGGCCTTTCCGCCCCGGGACAGGATGGCTTCTTTGGCCTCGTCACGGGAGAACCCCTCGAGCGAGCCGGTGACGACGATCGTCAGCCCGGCCAGGGTCTTTGGTCGCGACTCATCGACCTCATCGGCCATCCGCACCCCGGCAGTGGCCCATTTGTCGACAATGGCGACATGCCAGTCCACGGCGAACCACTCCTGGACCGACTCGGCTATCACCGGGCCAACCCCCTCAACACCGGAGAGCTCCTCCAGCGACGCGGCGCGAATCGCCTCCGTCGAACCGAAGTGCCCGGCGAGCGCGCGGGCTGCAGTGGGGCCGACATGGCGGATCGAGAGTGCCACGAGCACGCGCCACAGGGCCTGCTCCTTGGCGGCCGCCAGGTTGTCGATCAGCTTGGCACCATTGGCCGAAAGCACCCGACCGTCGACGACGGCGTCCTGCGGATCGGTCTTCCTGGCGACACGGGTGAAGAGCGGAACGGTGATCAGCCGCGCCACGGACTGGATGGTGTCGCCGCCGGGGCCGGGTGCCAGGGTGAACAGGTCACCCTCGTCAGTCAGGACCTTGGCCTCGAGCAGCGCGATGGCGCCCTCCCAGCCGAGCGCCTCGATGTCGAACGCGCCACGGGACGCCAGCGCGAACAGCCGCTCACGCAGTTGGGCCGGGCAGTATCGCGAGTTGGGGCAGCGAATGTCCTTGTCGCCCTCCTTCTGCGCTGCCAGCTCGGTGCCGCACTCGGGGCAGTGCGTCGGCATCTCGAAGGCTCGCTCGGACCCGTTACGCAGGTCGACAACCGGCCCGACGATCTCGGGGATCACGTCACCCGCCTTGCGCAGGACGATGGTGTCGCCGATCAGCACCCCCTTGCGGACGACCTCGA
>JBDTMW010000205.1:0-4676 GCA_039934065.1 Actinomycetota bacterium
GCCGTGCTCGACTACGGCGCGGGATTGAAAGGTCCCCTTGTCGCGTACCGCTGGGGCGGCGAGTCGGAGCTTGTCCAAGAGGGCTTCGTGGCAGTGGGCGGCTGAATGCAAAAGCCGGTGGCGAAAGCGTCGCCCCCTCGGCAAAAAGTTGAATCCGGACCGCGTCTGCAGATGTGCCGGGACGCGGGTCCGTCGTGGTCTCCATCGTGAGACCGATGGCACGCGAATCCACGGGAGAGCAAATCATGTCCGAAGCCAGAAGGAACACACCCCAGCGAGACAGCGGCAAAGCCATGCCGCCGTCGGGAAAGAGGGACAGGCAATCGCGGCATCCGCCGGGGTCAGGAGAGGCCGGCGTGGCAACTCCCCGCTTCTTCGCCGATGCCCCGCGGCAACCGAAGACTCTCGATGCCTGGAAGATCTTCGTCTGCCAACTCTCGGCTGCCTTGCGCGGGCTGGAAGAGGATGAGTGCCTGGTCCTGTCACACAAGCAGCGCAATCGCTACGTGCAGTTCGTCAATCAGGGAAGTGCCGGATTCCGCGCCGAGACCGTTTCGGACTTCTACCTGCCCGACGAGGACCGGTTGAGTGACGATGACTGCGCCTATCTGCTCCAGCTGGGCTGGGAAGCTCCGACCAACCTCCCCGACGAGTTCGGATTCCGGCCGGACGGATCGCCCAACTTCTTTCTTGACTTGGCCAACCCCGTTTCACTCGAAGAACTGGCTGCACTGGCGGTCACCACCTTGGTCAACGTTCACCGGGCGCAACATCCCAATGCACTGCAGTACTCGACCGGAGGCGGGAGTAACGGCTCGATCCGGTTCCCGAATCTGGGGATTCGACAAGCTACCGGTGACTGATTGGGGTCTGCCCCAGGACATGAATGCAGATAACGCTTCCCGGCGACACCTCACTGCTCTCGACATATAGGCGTCGCATCAAGCGGAAGCGTCGTCGACCTAGGTGCGTTTGACAATCTTCAGTCGCCGCCGGGCGACTTCGCTTACGCGCCATTTCGGTGGCCAACCTCGGCCACGGATTTGCTCGAACATCTCAGCCCGCTGATAAATCTGAGATCGAATTGATGACGGCGCAATACCGAACCCCACCAACTTACAGGCGATCGCATGAATTTCTGCGAATGTGCGTTCGGGCCATAGTTGTGTTGCATCATCCTTCCACAAGGATCGCACGATTGCCTCGAAAACCGAAATTCTTCCCTTTGTCTTCCGAGCGGACAATTGCGACGAATATACCTTTTCCGTCATGCCGGCCCCCGGAAACGTCCTCGTCCACTTCGTCGGCCGTTTCCCACATTGCAGCCCGTGCGAAAGCCGCCATTTAGGGACGCCAAGCCTGCCCGCTGCAACTTTATCAAATATTTCTGGATTCCTGTACACGTAGGATCGTACCGTGGGGGCTGCGAGCTCGTATCCCACAAATTGTGAAGCGATCGTGGTTACCTCGCCAAAGGTGCGCTCCGGCCACGGATTCGTCGGGCCCGTTCTCCACAGCGCCCGCACGATTGCGTCCATTGCAGACATGTTCCCCTTCTTGTTGTACGCAAGGGTCGGGGCTTCATCGTTCTTCTTCGCCATAAATCCTCGCGCAGCTATTGACCATCAACAAACAGGAGAATCGGTATCAAACCCTGTTCTCAAAAACTGCGTTCTTGTGTTGCTACAAACTGTTCTATGAGGTGTAACAGAAAACGTGAATCAAAAATATCCTGCTTGGCGAGCACCCGGTAGCCGTCAGTCATGACGCGGAATGTTTGTTCTGCGCCGTTAATATTATTGCTTGAACAAGTCCTCTTCCGAATTCCGAACCCGACTCAAGACCCCCAAATTTTCGATCATGAGCCTCAAGGCATCGGTATAGTCTCGGGCCAAATTGGCAAGTTTCCTCGCCTGAACGGTTCCCTTACGAGGAATTGGCACTCTGACTCTGGCGAGCTCGGTAGTTCTAATGCGATTGTGTGATGCCGATGTTCCGGAGGTCAGGCTTCTGATTTGATCCTGGACTACCCCGCATTGGACAAGGAAGGCGAGCGCGTAGGCATCCCAATCTGCATTCGGTCTCATAATTTCAAACTCCGATGAACAGAGTATTTTCGTACCCAAATCCGGAACCACGCAAACGCGAGGAATCCTTGGATTGATTCGAGAGAGCAGTAGCTCACCGGGGTTGACTTCGACTCCAGGCGTCTTCGGTGCGTACTTCAGTGCTCCGCGCAAGTCGAGGAGGCCTTCCCCGAGTACATGCAGCACACTAATGAACGCCCATCCGTTCTTGTGGTGTTTGGGCCGCCTGCTGTCCGAAAGAAAATCAACCAAATCGCTTAGCGGCATCAGTGTGTACGCATCATTGGTTCGAAATAATCCAACTGCCTTGAAGCTCCCAGCGTCGTAATGGTTCGGTGTCCAGCTGCCGGTGACGATTTCCGTCTTTGGGACTAGAACAATCGATGGCGTTTCGCTAAGAACAACCGGCCCGATGGCGCCGGCGGGTCGTACCGCGTTCGTGTAGGCCGACAGTACATCGGGAAGGTCGTTTTGACCTTCAGCAACTTTGACCTGGACCCCCTTCCTGGAACTCACTTGGAACCCCAGGTCTCGCGACACCGCCATGAACACCTGATCGTTCTTCTCGGATTGTGCGTGTGCTTTTTGCAGGTACAAGATCGCGGTCTTCGTCCTTGTTCCCGCTTGGGCAAATGTGACGGCCGGTAGTTCGATTACGGCGCGGACCGCAACGGTGTTCGCCAGATGTTGGCGCAACAATGCAGACATTCCGCGAGCCGATATGACTCCGTCTGGAACAACTATCAGCAGGCGCCCGCCGTCCCTCAAGAGGCGAATGTTTCGATCTATAAAAAGTAGCTCCGAATCAAGCGATGCACTTGGGCGGCGCAATGCAGAAAAGAATGGAGTATTCCCGGCGAAGGCGGTCGTAACTTCGTTGGAGCGAAAACGTGCGCCAAACGGTGGGTTGGTAAGTATCAAATCCGCTGTCCCATTCAACGCATCGAGAGGCGATCCGACAGCAAGTGAATTGCCGATCGTTATTCGATGTTCCTCCACCTCGAATGCCTCAAGATTCAACGTGGCCAAACGAACCATACGCTCGACCTTATCTTGACCAAAGATGCGCAAGTGTTTTGGGTCAAGCCAAGAACTGTCCCTTGCGCGGTTATATATCGCAGCCAGAAAGGATCCAACTCCGCATGTTGGGTCAAGAACGGTCCAATGACGTGTTCTGCCACCGGTCAGCCGTGCGTCTTTTTTCATGTCGCCCAGCGCGATCTCCACCATGAAGTCCACCACTTCCGGCGGGGTCATGTACTGGGCGTCTTCAATGTTCCCTCTGAAATTGTCGCGAACGAAATGCCCGAAAGCTTCGTTCAGAATATCGAACGGCTTCCGCGCAGATCGAAGCTCATAGGCCAAGTCGACGCTCTTGCGGACCAGTTCGGTGAGTTCAGATGCAAGCATCTCGTCACCGCTTCGCAATATCAATGCCGGCGACGATCCGAAGATGGATTCCCCGTCGGATATGCGATATGCGGGCAGATTGGCGGCCAACTTAAACGACGCCTGGAGCTTTTCGATCTGGCGCGCATCATGGGGCGCCGGGAAATCGGGAATCAGCCGACGCTTATACGCCAGATAAGTCGCAAATAGCTTGGCGACCTCATCAAGCTTTGCGTTCGAATCGTCGAGCCGTCCTGAACGATGAAAGGCCTCACGCAGGTCGCCTAAGGAGGTGTAGACGGCCGCGTAACCATCGCTTAGAGGAGTATCACCAGAAAACAGATCAGCCATAGTCGCCTCGACTTGTCCCCAATGACTCGATGGTAATCGATTTTGATGGCCATAGCATGTGGTGTGGCACGTTCTGTTCGAGGAAACTCGGCTCGATGTCTGCTATAGCCACCAGAATCGGCCGCGTAATTCGGAGGGAGCGCGAAAAGCGCGGACTCTCTCAGGAAGCCCTTTCTGAACTCGCCGGGATCAATCGTAGCTTCCTTGGGGAAATTGAGCGCGGAATGGCCATCCCCTCGATTGTCACGCTTCAAAAACTGGCAGACAGCCTCGGAGTGAAACTATCGGAGCTGATCAGCCATTATGAGCAATAGCATTGCTGTCGATCCTCACGTTAAGGAAGCACTTGATTTACTCGATCATCATTTTGACGCATTCGGTGCCGCAGCTCCGCTTGCCAAGAAGACTGGACATCCGGTGCCGATCGATACCCGAGGATGGTCACAAATACTCGTAAGCATCCTCTTTGGTGTCAAAGGTCTGGCGCGAAAGAAAGGCGCCGATCTCGACGATGGCTCTGACGTCAAAGGGGCAAACACTTGGGAAGCCATTGATACGCCACGATTCAACGGCGTTTTGAAGGCCGGTACCCATGCGCACGTTTCGGGGAAGATCGAGTCCCTCGACGGGATGCCGTATCTCTTCTTCGTCCTATGGGATCACGAGCCCACAACCGGAAATGCTCGTTGTCGAATCTGGGCAGTGCGGGCACAGAAGGATTCCGTTTTTCGAAAGATGTGCGCGCAATGGTATGAACAACACGCTGCCGGGACGATTGTGAGCAACAACTTTCAGCTACATCCACCAAGAGGCAAGAACTCAAACGTGATACGCAACACGTGTGGGAAT
>JBDTMW010000206.1:0-4664 GCA_039934065.1 Actinomycetota bacterium
TCACCAGCCCGAAGAAGGCCGCCGAGGCGCTGCAGTGGGTGGTCCGCGAGATGGAGACCCGCTACGACGACCTTGCCGCGTTCGGCTTCAAGCACGTCGACGACTTCAACAAGGCGGTCAGGTCCGGCACCCTCAAACAGCTACCCGGGTCCCAGCGGGTCATCCAGCCCTACCCGTACCTCCTGGTGATCGTCGATGAGCTCGCCGACCTGATGATCGTGGCCCCGCGTGACGTCGAGGAGTCGATCGTGCGGATCACCCAGCTGGCGCGGGCGGCCGGCATACACCTCGTCCTGGCCACGCAGCGTCCGTCTGTCGACGTCGTCACCGGCCTGATCAAGGCCAACGTGCCTTCCCGGATGGCGTTCGCCACCTCCTCGGTCACCGACTCCCGGGTCGTGCTGGACATGCCGGGTGCCGAGAAGCTGATCGGCCAGGGTGACGCGTTGTTCCTGCCGATGGGGTCCTCCAAGGCGATGCGCGTGCAGGGTGCATGGGTCACCGAGTCCGAGATCCAGGCGGTCGTCAAGCACGTTCGGGGCCAGCTGAAGCCGAACTACCGCAAAGACGTCATGGTGGCCGCGGTCAAGAAGGTCGTCGAGGACGACATCGGCGATGACCTGGATCTGCTGCTTCAGGCCACCGAGCTCGTCATCACGACGCAGTTCGGCTCGACCTCGATGCTCCAGCGCAAGCTGCGTGTCGGCTTCGCCAAGGCCGGCCGGCTGATGGACCTGCTGGAGTCCCGCGGCGTGGTGGGTCCGTCTGAGGGCTCGAAGGCTCGCGATGTCCTGGTCAAGCTGGACGACCTGCCGACCACGCTCGCCCTCATGCGTGGCGAGGATGTTCCCGACCCCGATCCGATCTACAACGTTGAGGCCTCGCCAGCCGAGCTTCTCGACAGAGTCACCGACCGTGCGACTAGCCGCCCAACCGACCGCGACTCTGGGCTGACGGGGCTGGACGGACTGTCTGCCGGGGCGTTGACGGGGCCGGCCGCCGATTCGACGACCGATTCGACTGACGATTCGACCACCAGGGTGCCCCTGGGCGGCCCGACCAGGGACTCGCTGGCACCCGACGGATACGAAGAGGACGACGAAGAGGGCGGCGAGGATGCCTGGTCCCTCACGCAAAACGGCCGGCGAGACTGAGCGCCCCGAACCACCACCTCAGCTTGTTGCGCCGAACCCACCGAATTCTTGACTCACAGGGGTCAGAACGGTGGTTTCGCCGCAACAAGACGGTTTGTCAGGCTTGGTATGTCGCCATGCTGGGTCCGCGGGTCGCCTGCAGATCCCCTGCCCCGGCCTCGGCGGCACGCATCACGCGTAGCACGTTGCCGCCGGCCAGCTTGGCCAGGTCAGGGTCGGACCAGCCGAGGTCGGCCAGCGCCGCGAACAGCCGCGGATAGCCACTGACGTCGTCGAGACCTGTCGGCAGCTCGGTGGTGCCGTCGTAGTCGCCGCCGATGCCGACGTGGTCCACCCCGGCGACGTCCCGCACGTGCTCGATGTGTGCAACAACCTGGGCGATAGTGGCGGCGGGCTTGGGGTGCTCCCTGCCGTATGCAGAGGCGAACCGGCCGAAAGCCCTGTGGTCATTGGGTTTGACGCCGATCTCGAGCGCTGCCGCCCCTGCGTCATTGCGCCACTGGGCGGCAGCAGGAGATACGAACTCGGGCACGAACGTCACCATGCAGACGCCGTTGTTGTCGCGCAGGGTCTCGAGCACGTCGTCGGGGACGTTGCGGGTCATGTCGCAGACGGCCCGTGCCGAGGAGTGCGAGAACATCACCGGCACCTCGCTCACCCGAAGCGCGTCACGCATGGTGTCCGCAGAGACGTGTGAGAGGTCGACGAGCATGCCGATGCGGTTCATCTCGCGCACGACCTCGACGCCAAACGGGGAGAGCCCGCCGTTGACCGGCTCGTCGGTCGCCGAGTCTGCCCACGGGGTGTTCTCGTTGTGGGTCAGCGTCAGGTAGCGGACTCCGAGCACGTGCAGCATCCGGAGCACGGCCATGGAGCAGCCGATCGAGTGCCCGCCCTCGGCGCCCATGAGCGAGGCAATCCGTCCGGAGGCGAAGACGGCCTCCAGCTCGTCCGCGGTGCGGGCGAAACCCAGCTGGTCGGCATACCGCCCGACCATCTTGTGCACCGCGTCGAGCTGTTCAAGGGTCTGGATCACCGCCTCGCCGTCCGGCAGTGAGGTGGGCACCCAGAGCGACCAGAACTGGGCGCCGACCCCACCCTCGCGCAGCCGCGGCAGGTCGGTATGGGTAGTGGTGAGACGTTGCGAGAGATCCAGCCGGTCGAAGTCGTAGCCCGCTTGTTCGCGCGCCTCCCATGGCAAGTCGTTGTGCCCGTCGACCAGCGGGTGGCTGCGCAACAGGTCGGTGACACGTGCGAGCACGTCTGGGGTGGGTTCGTTCGCGGGGAGGGCAGCTGGCGGGAGGTCGCTCATGCGATCATTCAACCGCAGCCCACTTACCATGGGGGCATGACCTCGGCGACCTCGATGACCCCCCAGGCCGCCGACCGCCCCCGCAGCGTTGCGCTGGTGACCTTGGGCTGTGCTCGCAACGAGGTCGACTCCGAGGAGCTCGCCGGCCGGCTGGCCGCCGAGGGCTGGCTGCTGGTCGATGATGCTGCCGAGGCCGACGTCGCGGTGGTCAACACCTGCGGCTTCGTCGCTCAGGCCAAGAAAGACTCGATTGACGCCCTGCTTGAGGCCTCCGATCTCAAGGGCCGGGGACGCACCCAGAAAGTTGTCGCAGTCGGTTGCCTGGCCGAGCGGTATGGCGAGCAGCTGGCCGCCGAGCTGCCCGAGGCCGACGCGGTGCTCGGCTTCGACTCCTACAAAGACATGTCGAGCCACCTGACATCCATCCTGGACGGCCACAAGCCTGTGTCGCACCTGCCGTCCGATCGCCGCCTCCTGCTGCCGCTCTCGCCGGCATCTCGCCCGGACTCTGCGGCTGGGGTGGCCCTGCCGGGTCACGGCAGCACGATCGACGGGCCGATGCCGGCCAGCGGTCCACGCGTCATGCGGGCCCGGCTGGACGGTCGGCCGTGGGCACCGTTGAAGATCGCCAGCGGCTGTGACCGGCGCTGTGCGTTCTGCGCGATCCCGATGTTTCGCGGGGCTTTCGTCTCGAGACGGCCGTCCGACGTGCTGGCCGAGGCCCGGTGGCTTGCCGAGCGCGACGTCAAGGAGATCTTCCTGGTCAGCGAGAACTCCACGTCATACGGCAAGGATCTCGGTGACCTGCGCCTCCTGGAGACGATGTTGCCCGAGCTGGCCGCGGTTGACGGCATCGAACGCGTCCGGGTGTCCTACCTGCAGCCGGCCGAGATCCGGATGGACCTGCTCGACGTCATGGCCTCGACGCCGGGCGTGGTGCCGTACTTCGACATCTCCTTCCAGCACGCCTCCGAGCCGCTGCTGCGCAAGATGCGCCGGTTTGGCTCACGCGATGCCTTCCTGGAGCTGATCGACCAGGTTCGCGCCCGGGCCCCGCTTGCCGGAATCCGGTCCAACGTCATCGTCGGGTTCCCGGGGGAGACCGAGGATGACCTCGCCGAGCTCGAGGCCTTCCTGACTGCCGCGCGCCTCGACGTGGTCGGCGTGTTCGGCTACTCCGACGAGGACGGCACCGAGGCCGAGACCCATGAGGGCAAGATCGAGAGCCATGTCATCGCCGAACGCCTCGCTCGCTTCACGACGCTGGTGGAGGAGCTCAACATCCAGCGCACCGAGGAGCGTCTCGGGGAGCTGGTCGAGGTCCTGGTCGAAGAGATCGACGAGGACACCGACGAGCTGACCGGCCGGGCCGCTCATCAGGGACCGGACGTTGACGGCGCGACCATACTTCGGATCCGTCCTGGCGCCGAGGCCCCCACGGTGGGCGAGATCATCTCAGCACGAGTTGTCGACAGCCACGGCATCGACCTCATCGCGGAGCCCGTGTGACGCACAAAGGGGACGACACGCAGGTGCGGCCCGTGCAGGCGAGCGCATGGAACATCGCCAACGCCATCACCATCCTGCGGATGGCTCTGGTGCCCGTCTTCGCCTGGTTTCTGTTGCACGACGATGGCAATTCGACCAAGTTCCGCCTGCTCGCCGCTGGTGTTTTCGTGGTGGCCACGGCGACGGATCGCGTCGACGGCTATCTCGCGCGTTCGAAGGGCCTGGTTACCGACTTCGGCAAGGTGAGCGACCCGATCGCCGACAAGGCACTGATGGGTATGGCGCTGGTCGGGCTCTCGATCATCGATCTGCTGCCATGGTGGGTCACCGCAGTGGTCGTCGTTCGTGAGGTTGGCGTCACCGCCCTGCGGTTCGTGGTCATCCGTCATGGGGTCATGCCGGCCAGTCGCGGCGGAAAGATCAAGACGGTCCTTCAGGCGACAGCGATCCTGCTTTATGTACTGCCGCTCCAGGCCTTGCCGCTCAGCGGTTTGTGGCATGCCGTCGCCGTCGTCATCATGGCATCGGCGGTCATCGTGACCGTGGCGACCGGCGCCGACTACGTGTTGCGGGCGCACACGCTGCGGAACACCAGCCCCAGGGCGGCTGCCAAGCGCAAGCGCCGTGTAGCGAAGCAGCTGGAGACCTCGCAGCTGGAGACCTCGCAGCTGGAGACCTCGGCGCTGGAG
>JBDTMW010000207.1:0-4663 GCA_039934065.1 Actinomycetota bacterium
TCGTTGCGCCCCCACGAGCGTGGTCAGGTCCGGATGGCGCCCATTCGAGAGCGCAACTGCTGTACTTTGCTGCTGTACTTTGCTGCTGTACTTCTCCCCAGACGTCAAAAAGGCCCTCGTCCCGGATCGGGAGATGACCTCTGACCTGCGGTTATATCAGTGGAGCTGAGGGGACTCGAACCCCTGACCCCCTCGTTGCGAACGAGGTGCGCTACCAGCTGCGCCACAGCCCCGTGGTGCGGACGAAACGATAACACCGCGACGGGCCCAGCCCGAATCCGGTCAGTCAGCGGTGAAGGCTGCTACGAACGGACCCTTCCCCGATGCCGGCCGTGGCATCGCTGAGGGCCTTTTCAAACCCCTTGGTATGCCGGCTGTCAGAGCGCCGTCTCAGGCTCCGGCGGCACGGCGACGGTCGAGCAGGTCATCAAGCTCGCCCTCGTCGACCACACCGTCAAAGCTTGACGGCTGCGGGGTCGTAGGAGCTGTGGCGGCCGTCGCCACGGGAGCGGGACGCTCGGCCTTTGCCTTGAGCGTGTAGGTGGGCGGCGGCACAGGGACTGGTGCCCAGCCGGTCAAGTCCACTTCGGCCGGAGACACGGCCTCAGTCGCGGCCGCAGTTTCGCCCAGCTCCGAGAGGTCGGCCGCGCCATCAGCGGTGGGCGCAACCACCGGCTCGCCCCGGGCTGCTGTCCGAGCGACCGCACCCGCGCTGGCCGACCGCACCGGAGCCACCGTAGATGCACGCGCCGGCAGGCCAGGGCGATGAGCGGCGCGCTCGGCCACGGCGGCATGACGCAACGAGGCGACGGTGGCCGCCAAAGTGGCGACGGCGATCAGCACGCTCCACCAGGCCAGGACCGAGAACCCGGCCAGGACCGAGACGACGACCGCCAGTGACAATGACGCCAGGAACGAGAGACCGCGGACGCGACGCATAGGCATCCGGGCCAGGGCGTGGAACAAACCCACAGAATGCGACGGCGCCGCAGGGCGCTCACGGACGGTCGGTGTCTGAGGCTGGGCGCGCTTCACGACGACCTCGGGACGGGACGACCGCGCGGGACTGACTGAGTACGAACGTGGCTGGGGAAGCGACAGGTCGGACTCGGGCAGCGGAATCCGACGTTCGAGCACTCGCATGGCATCGGAGAACCGGTCAACCGACCGGGCTGTGGCCAGGTGCTCGCGACGACGGACCCAGTGCTGGAGCAGGTAGGCAGCCCAAATGGCAATGATGACAAGGAAGATCAGGCCGCTGGGCTGCACAAACACGACGTTAGAGTGGTCTGCCGTTCTTACCGTGGACCCTCTTCGGTGTGTCGCTGAAGTGACTGATGTTGCCAGTGGTTCCAGCGCTCCACCAGCGATGAGCCGCCCAGATCTTCGCTGGTCAGCGCGAATGTCCTGTGGTCACGCCAATCACCGTCAATGTGCAGATAGCGCAGCCGCAGACCCTCATCGCGAAAGCCCAGCTTCTCGACGACCCGCAGGCTCGCTGTGTTTTCCGGCCGGATGTTGACCTCGACTCGATGCAGCCCCAGTCGGACGAACGCGTGGTCACACGCGGCGGCGAGCGCCAACGGCATGATTCCCTGTCCCGCGACCGACTCGGAGACCCAGTAGCCCGCCGACGCGCAGCGCAGCGAGCCCCACACGATCCCGAACAGATGCATCTGGCCGACCAGCCGGCCCTCCGTCTCGATGGCGAAGGGCTGGAGCCTGCCCTCGCTGGCCTCGCGGTCGAACTGCCGGACCAGCTGACGGAAGGCGGGCGCCTTGGCGAACCCCTCGGGCGGCGTTGCCTCCCACGGCCGCATCCAGTCGGCGTTCCCGGCCCGCAGCTCCTCCCACTCGCCCCGGTCCTTGTTCCGCAGGGCGCGCAGAATCACCGGAGCGCCGCCGACCCCCCGGGCTGTGATCGTCACCGGCCAGAGCCAGGCGGTCAATGGTCACCGCCGTGAATCTGCGAAAGAGCATGTGCGACAACGGGTTCCAGCACAGCAAGACCATCACGAACACCACCGGTCGATCCCGGAAGGTTGACGAGCAGGGTCTGTCCCGCCAATCCGCTGACTCCTCGGGACAACATCGCCGACGGTATGCCGGCCCTCACGCCCGCTGCTCGAATCGCCTCAGCGATCCCGGGGACCAAACGATCCACGACGCGGAGCGTGGACTCGGGTGTGCCATCGGTCGGGGTCAGGCCGGTGCCGCCGGTGGTCACCACCAACGACGCGCCCGCGGAGATGGCGGCGCGCAGAGCCACCTCGACGTCGGGACCGTCGGCAACCAACACTACGTCGCCCACCTCGAGACCCCAGCCTCGCAGCGTGTCGACGATGACTGGCCCGGACCGATCCGGATAGACCCCGGCAGCCGCGCGGGTCGAGCAGGTGATCACCACCGCTGATCGGGCCGTCAGAACAGACGTCAGGCCTTCCTGGTCGGCACTGTCCCCGGTCATGGCTCGACCCAGTCCCCGGACCTGCCGCCGGACTTCGCGGTCACGTGCACGTCGTTGATCCGGGCATGCTTGTCAACGGCCTTGACCATGTCGATCAGTGCCAACGCACCCACCGCCACAGCAGTGAGCGCCTCCATCTCCACGCCCGTCCGGTCGGCCGTCCGAACGGTGGCCGTCAGGTCGACGCCGTCATCGACCACCACGAGGTCAACCTCGACTCCGTGAACGCCAATGGGGTGAGCCAGCGGGATCAGATCGGGGGTGCGTTTGGCCGCCTGGATCGCGGCAATGCGGGCGACCGACAGCGCGTCGCCCTTGGGCACGGTGCCCCCTCGCAGCGCAGCCACGGCCGCGGCCGAGAGCAGGACCCGACCAACTGCTGTGGCCGAGCGGACCGTGACGTCCTTGGCCGAGACGTCAACCATGTGCGCCGACCCGTCAGCGCGAACATGCGTCAGGTGCGGCTTGTTCATGACGCCTCCACGATGGGTCCCAGCGGGTGACAGCGCACCTTGTCGCCGGCCCGGACGGACGTCACCTGAGCCGGTATCACGGCCAATGCGTTCGCGATCGACAGAGAGCCCAGCGCGTGCGAACCCTGAAGACCCGCGATGGAAACCGTGTAGCCGGAGTCATTGTGGGACAACACAACCCGGGCAAACTGCACCTTGCCCGCCGGTGCGGTCCAGCCGTCTGTGGCCACCGCCGTCACCAGAGACGTCTCGTGCCGCGCACGTCCTGCCATCAGGCGCAGCGCCGGTGCCACGAACACCTCGAAGGAGACCATCGCGCTGACCGGGTTGCCCGGGAGGGTGAACACCGGAACCTGGTCATCTCCCAGGACGCCGAAACCCTGCGGCATGCCGGGCTGCATGGCAACCTTGTCGAATCGCATCGTCCCCACTCGGGAGAGAACCTCCTTGACGGTGTCATAGGCCCCCATGCTGACTCCCCCCGTGGTGATGACGGCGTCGGCACGTAACAGCTGGCTCTCGATCGTGGACAGGAACGTGCGCGCGTCATCGCGCACGCACCCGATTCGGAAAGGGATGCAGTCAAGGGCTCGCACGGCTGCGGTCAGCATCAGGCCGTTGCTGTCCACGACCTGGCCGAACGCCGGAAGGGTACCCGCCTCGATCAGCTCGTCACCAGTCGAGATGACCACCACCCGGGGCTTGGGTGTCACCTGGACCCGACCGGTGCCGACCGCTGCCAGCAGGGCGATCTGGCGAGGTCCCAGACGGGTGCCATCGCGCATCACCAGGTCACCGGCGGCAACGTCTTCGCCAGCCGGGCGCACGTTGCGGCCGGCGGACACCGGCGCCGACAGGATGACCTTGGCGAGACCTCCGTCGGTGAGCTCGACGGGCACGACAGCATCGGCGCCGCGAGGCATCGGGGCGCCGGTCATGATCCGCATGCTCTGGCCCGGGGCCAGGCTCAGCGCCTGGGTGTTGCCGGCAGCGATGTCATGGACGACGGGGAGAGTGACCGGTGCCTGCTCACTGGCGGCATCGAGATCCGCCGCGTGAACGGCATACCCGTCCATGGCTGAGTTGGTGAAACCCGGCAGGGGGACCTCGCTGGTCACGTCCTGGGCCAGGACACAGCCCTGGGCATCGAGCAGGTTGAGACCGATCGACGGCAGCCGGCGCACGGTCCCCAGGATCCGCGAGAAGTGCTCTTCGACGGTGATCATGACGTGGTGGCGTCCTTCTCTGCTACGAACCCGGACAGCCACGAGGAGAAGTCCGAGCCAAGCTCCTGATGGCCGACAGCCAGCCGGACCACCGCCTTGAGATAGTCGAGCCGGTCGCCGGTGTCATAGCGACGGCCACGGAAGATGACGCCGTGCACGCCTCCTCCGGCCTCGGAAGACGCCGCCCGTTCCTGCAAGGCATCGGTCAGCTGGATCTCGTTGCCACTGCCGGGCGGGGTGGTGGCCAGGGTTGCGAATATGGACGGGTCCAGGATGTAGCGCCCGATGATCGCCAGGTTGCTCGGAGCCTCTACGGGCTGGGGCTTCTCGACCAGCCCGGTGACACGAACCAGGGATCCGTCGCCACCATCCTGCGAGGCAGGTTCGACAGCAGCGCACCCGTACAGATGGATGGACTCGGGCGGCACCTCCATCAGAGCGATCACGCTGCCGCCCCTCGCCTCCCGCACCGCGATCATCGCCTCGAGCAGGTGGTC
>JBDTMW010000208.1:0-4619 GCA_039934065.1 Actinomycetota bacterium
GCGACTTCGCCTCCGCCATGAAGGCACCCGGAACGATCGTGCTCGACGTGCGCACCCCGGCCGAGTTCTCGACAGGGCATCTGCCTGCGGCCAAGAACGTCGACTTCGAGGGCGCCGACTTCGCGGCCGGGATCGCGGCGCTGGACAAGAGCGCGACCTACGCCGTGTACTGCCGCAGCGGGAACCGCTCGGGCCAGGCGATGGAGCAGATGGCTGCCGCCGGCTTCACCCACGTCTACGACCTCGCCGGCGGTATCAACGCCTGGCAGAACATGGGCGGGCCGATGGACATGGGCGGTTCCTGATCACAGCGTGAGGTACCCCTCGGGTAAGGGGGACCTTTGGCACTACGCCAACTCCGGTGAGTTTCCTAGCGTCATGGTTGACTGTGTATGACCATCAACTGACGTTTGAGGAGCAGTCCGTGAAGAATTTGCTCGTGCTCGGTGCCGGAACCGCAGGCACGATGATCGTCAACCGGTTGAGGAGCCGACTCGAGTCCTCCGAGTGGAACATCACCATCGTGGACCAGGACGACGTTCATCACTATCAACCGGGTTATCTCTTCCTGCCCTTCGGCACCTACTCTCCCAAACAGATCACCCGTTCGCGCCACACCACCCTGCCTGACGGAGTGGACTTCGTGATCGGCGACGTCGACCGCGTGGATGCAGCAGCCAACTCGGTGGTGCTGACCAACGGGCGAACGTTTGACTACGACTACCTGGTGATCGCCTCCGGCACCACTCCGCGCCCCGACCAGACTCCCGGAATGCTCGATGCCGAGTGGCGAAAGAGCATCTTCGACTTCTACACCTTCGACGGAGCCAAGGCGCTGGCGGAGGCGCTGAAGACCTTCGACCACGGCAGGCTCGTCATCCACATCACCGACATGCCGATCAAGTGCCCGGTCGCACCGCTGGAGTTCACCTTCCTGGCTGACTCCTGGCTGCGTGAGCGGGGGCTGCGCGACCGGGTCGAAATCGTCTACGTGACGCCGCTTCCTGGTGCTTTCACCAAGCCGATCTGCTCCACGGCCCTGCAGTACCTGCTCGACGAACGCAAGATCGCCCTTGAGACCGACTACATGGTCGAGCACATCGACGTCGAGAAGAAGATGCTGGTCTCCTACGACGAGCGCGAGGTGCCCTTCGACCTGCTGGTCACTGTTCCGCTGAACATGGGCGCCGACTTCGTCGCACGCTCCGGCCTGGGCAACGACCTCAACTTCGTTCCGGTCGACAAGAACACGCTGCAGTCCAAGGCGAACCCGAACATCTTCGCCATCGGCGACGCCTCGGACATCCCGGCATCCAAGGCCGGGTCCGTCGCACACTTTGCGGTGGAGATCTTCACGGACAACTTCCTGGAGCTCATCGCCGGCAAGCCGATGACCGGCTGGTTCGACGGTCACGCCAACTGCTTCATCGAGTCCGGCGACGGCAAGGCCCTGCTGATCGACTTCAACTACGACACCGAACCGCTGGCCGGCAAGTACCCACTTCCGTTGGTCGGCCCGATGAGCCTGTTGAAGGAGACCCGGGCCAACCACTACGGCAAGATGGCGTTCCGCTGGATCTACTGGAATGTGCTCCTCCCCGGCCGCTCCATGCCGGTACCGACCCACATGTCCATGGTCGGAAAGGCGCCAGTTGCGCCACACCACGACACCACACCCACCAAGTAGAGGAGACAGCTCGCTATGCCCGTGACCACGCTCAACGGCCAAGAGATCCACGTCAACGAAGAGGGCTTCCTCACCGACCCGAAAGAGTGGGACGAGTCACTCGCGACCGCCCTCGCCGCCCAGATCGGCATCACGTTGACAGATGAGCACTGGACGGCGATCCGGTTCCTGCGCACGGACTTCGATGAGATAGGCGAGACCGCCACCTTGCGCCGGGTGTCCACCGTCGGAGGCATCCCGATCAAGACCCTGTTCGTCCTGTTCCCGCAGAAGCCCGCCAAGAAGATGGCCTACGTCGCCGGCTTGCCCAAGCCGGTCGGCTGCGTCTAAACCCACCCCGACAAGCAAGGAAGACTCTGACATGACAGACACAGACACCGCGCCGGCGATCGTCCCCAGCTTCGACTCACCCGTCGGTACCGGCCGCAAGCTCGCCATCATCTGCTCCAAGGGAAGCCTGGACATGGCCTATCCAGGGCTGATCCTGGCCAACGCAGCGCTCGGCGAAGGCGCCGAGGTGCACATGTTCTTCACCTTCTGGGGCTTCGACATGATCAACAAGAAGACCATGGGAGACCTGAAGTTCACCATGCTCGGTAACACCGCCACCCACATGCCGCAGGGCATAGGCGGAATCCCGGGAATGACGGCCATGGCAACGGCGAAGATGAAGAAGACCATCGCCGACCTCGACGTGCCCGAGATTCCCGAGTTCCTCGAGCAGATCGTGGCTTCCGGCGGACACCTCTGGGCCTGCCGCATGTCCGCCGACATGAACAAGCTCACCAAGGAAGACCTCTACGACGACGTCGAGGCCATCATCAGCGCCACCGACTTCATCGAGCTCACCGAGGGCGCACAGCTCCTGTTCATCTAGTCAGCTTCACCTGCGACAGCATCTGGGTCGCTGCCGTCTCGCCCGTGGTGAACACCGGCGGGTCGGGCAGCGGCCCAGATGTCTGACACCGTCTTTCGTTCATACCCCAGGCGGTATAGTCAAGGCCAGGAGACGACAAACCCCTCACCAACCGAAACGAGAGCCAGCGTGTCCTACGCACTGACCACGACAGTCGCCCGCCCGTTCGCCGACACCCTCGCCGCCGCCCGGGCGTCCCTGGCCGACCAGGGCTTCGGCATCCTCACCGAGATCGACATGCAGGCCACGCTGAAGGCCAAGCTTGATGTTGACATCCCGCCCCAGGTGATCTTCGGCGCCTGCCGGCCACCCCTTGCGTACTCAGCCCTGCAGGTGGAGCCCTCGATTGGGCTGCTGCTGCCCTGCAACGTCGTGGTCCGGGCCCTGGACGACGACACGACGGTCGTCGAAGCCATCGACCCCCAGATCATGGTGGCGTTGACCGGGAACGACGCCCTGTCCCTCGTCGCGGACGAGGCCGGTCAGCGGCTCGCGGCGGCGCTGGACGCGCTCACGCACACACCAGCAAACAGCTGAACTACTCGATCGCAGGATGGGCGTTTCTTACAGCGAACTGAAGCTCAGGCCGAGAATGACCGCCAACAATGTCAAGGAGTCACCATGGTCCAGCTGAACCCCGAGGAGATGGTCGCCGTGGTCAACCGACTGCGCCGCGCCCAAGGCCAGATCGGCGGCATCCTGCGGATGATCGAAGAGGGCCGTGAGTGCAAGGACATCGTCATCCAGCTTGCGGCAGTGAACCGCGCCATGGACCGCGCCGGTTTCGCCGTGATCGCGACCGGCCTCAAGCAGTGCCTGACGGATGCAGACGACCAGGGGTCACTGGACATCAAGGTGATGGAGAAGCTCTTCCTCTCCCTCGCCTGAGTACCGCTTACCAGCCTGCCTTCGCGCCGCCCGCGCTCAGGGTTTCGGCATCCGTTTGGGCTGCGGTCCCACCACGACATTGGTAGCGGCGGCCTTGTCGTGGATGGCCTGCTTCTTGTCGTCCCACAACGGCCACAGGACGTCCAAAAGGCTGAAGAGCGAACCGAAGAAGCCCAGCACCGGCACGAGACCGGCAATACCCCCACCCTCCTTGACCGCCGTCCTGGTCAGAACCGCAACCAGCGGCGGCGGACCAGGCTGGTCCCTCAGCCGGACGCTGATCCCGACGACCCTCTTGCCCGGCGTCGCACCCGTCATGGTCAGAAACGCGATCTCGTAGACAATGTAGAGGACCAGCAATGTCAGGCTGATCTGCAGGATCGGTCCGGTGAGCCCGTCAGGCTGAGTGGGCACCGTCGAACTGCCGGCTTCTACGGCCTTGACGACCTGCTGAATGTAGTCCTGCAGGATGCTGACCACTTGCCTCATCGGGCCAAATGTCAACGGCAGAGCCACGATCGAGATGATGATGCGGTCGATGATCAGCGCCAGGACCCGCTTCCACCACCCGGACAGCGGGACGCCGTCCGGGGTCGTCGGCTGGTTTGACGCCAAACCGAACGGCTGACCGTAAGTCGGCATCGGCCCACCCTGCGCTCCTTCACCCGGCTGCCGCTTCTGAGCCGGGCCGTACCCACCCGACCTGCCGGTCGCGCCATGGGAACCGTGCGCCCCCGGCCGCGCGCCAGCGGGCGTGACGCCGTACGGCATACCGATGGTGGAGTCCTGAGCTGTCGGCGACACCTTAGGCGTGACGTGACTGGACCAGCTCACCCCGTCCCAGTAGCGAAGCTGGCTGGGATCCTGCGGGTCGTCGTACCACCCGGATGGCTGCGTCATGGGCCCTAGCCTGCCACGAAAAAAACTAGAGGTTGCCGCGACGCTCCTGCTCACGCTCGATGGCCTGGAACAGCGCCTTGAAGTTGCCCTTGCCGAAGCCGAGCGAGCCGTGACGTTCGATCATCTCGAAGAACACCGTGGGACGGTCGCCGGTCGGCCTGGTGAAGATCTGCAGGAGGTAGCCGTCCTCGTCGCGGTCGACCAGGATGCCGCGCTTCTGCAGCTCCT
>JBDTMW010000209.1:0-4604 GCA_039934065.1 Actinomycetota bacterium
TTCTTCAACCTCGTCGGGGCCTTCATCGGCACCAAGGTCGCCAGCACCGTCGGCACGGGTCTGATCGCGCCGCCGTCGGGCACAGTCGGTCTGATCATTGTCGGCTCGGCGCTGATCGGCGCCACCTGCTGGAACCTGTTGACCTGGTGGAAAGGCCTGCCGTCCTCGTCGTCACACGCGTTGTTCGGCGGCATGGTCGGCGCATCGCTGGCCGCGAGCTCGACGGTGCTCTGGGGCGGCGTGCTGAACAAGATCGTCATTCCGATGGTGCTCTCGCCGGTGGTCGGGCTCATCCTCGGCTACTTCGTGATGACCATCATCTTGTGGGTCTTCCGGCGTTCACATCCCGGACGTACCTCGCGCGGGTTCCGCTACGCCCAGACGTTCTCGGCGGCCGCGATGGCGCTGGGGCACGGTCTTCAGGACGCGGGCAAGACCATGGGGATCGTCGTGCTGGCCCTGACCGTGGGCGGTTACACCGACGGCTCGTACATCCCCACCTGGGTCAAGATCTCCACCGCGTTGGTGATCAGTGCCGGGACATACTCCGGAGGCTGGCGCATCATGCGAACGCTGGGCCGCAAGATCATCCACCTCGACCCGCCCCAAGGCTTTGGCGCAGAGGCGTCTGCTGCGTCCATTCTGTATGTCGCGGGACTGACCTTCGGCGCTCCGATCTCCACGACGCACACGATCACCTCGACGATCATGGGCGTCGGTGCCACCAAGCGACTCTCGGCGGTGCGTTGGGGCATGGCCGGGAACATCGTCACCGGCTGGGTGCTGACGTTCCCGGGCGCCGGTCTGGTGGCGGCCCTGGCCTACGCCGTGACGATCCCCTTCCAGTAGGAGGACCGCTCCGCCGCTGAACGAGCGAGGGGTCAGCCGAAACGGCCCGAGATGTAGTCCTCGGTCGCGCGTTTCGTCGGGTTGCTGAAGATCTTGTGCGTGTCGTCCATCTCGATCAGCCGCCCGGGCTGGCCGGTCTCGACAAGGTTGAAGAACCCCGTTCGGTCCGACACTCGCGCAGCCTGCTGCATGTTGTGCGTCACGATCACGATCGTGTACCGGCTCTTCAGCTCGGTGATCAGGTCTTCGATCGCCAGCGTTGAGATCGGGTCCAGTGCCGAACAGGGCTCGTCCATCAGCAGCACCTGTGGCTCGACGGCAATGGCCCGGGCGATGCACAGTCGCTGTTGCTGACCGCCTGAGAGGCCGGCGCCGGGCTTGTTCAGCCGGTCCTTGACCTCGTTCCACAGGTTCGCGGCCCGCAGTGAGGCCTCGACCGCCTCGGCGAGAACCTTCCGGTTCTTCAGCCCGTTGAGCCGCAACCCCGCCGCCACGTTGTCCGAGATCGACATTGTGGGGAACGGGTTCGGCCGCTGGAACACCATGCCGACGGTGCGCCGAACGCCGACCGGGTCGACGTTCGCGGCGTAGATGTCGGCGTCATCGAGGTGAACCGACCCCTCGACGCGGGCGCCGGGAATGACCTCATGCATGCGGTTGAGGGTCCGGAGGAGCGTGGACTTCCCGCAGCCGGACGGGCCGATCAGCGCGGTCACCGAACGCGGCTCGATCGTCATGGTCACGTCCTCGACTGCCCTGAAGGTGCCGTAGTAGGCATTCAGGTTCTTGACGTCGATTCTCTTTGCCATGAGGCGTTTTCATCCTTCTTTGTCTGAAGTCGAACGAGGTGTCGCGGGTGGTTCGCTCACGTCTTGGCCCTGCCGCGGTGGGCGATGAGGCGTCCGGCGATGTTCAGAAGCAAGATCAGCAGGATCAACGTCGCCGCGGCCCCCCAGACACGGTCAACGGCAGGCTGCAGCACCTCGGTGCGGTCCTGGTTGATCATCGTGGGCAAGGTCGGCATGAGTCCACCGAACAGGTTGGTCGCGATGTTCTTGGTGTACGGCCCGAGGATCAGCAGCGGCGCCGTTTCTCCCATGACCCGGGCCAGTCCGAGCAGGATGCCGGTGATGATGCCCGAGAACGCACTTGGCAGGACGACCCGCGCGATCGTCTTCCACTTGGGAACGCCGAGGGCGTAGGCGCCCTCGCGCAGCTCGTTCGGCACGAGCTTGAGCATCTCCTCGGTCGAGCGCACGACGACCGGGATCATGAGCAGTACCAACGCTAGAACCACGGCGAAGGCCACCCGCTGGAATCCGAACGTGGTGACCCACAGGGCATACACGAACAGCGCGGCGACGATGGACGGAATACCAGTGAGGATGTCGACCATGAAGCTGACGACCTTGGCGAGCCGGCCACGGCCGTACTCCACGAGGTAGATGGCGGTCATCACCCCGATCGGCACGGCGATCACCGCGGTCACCAGGCCCTGGATCAGGGTGCCCTGGACCGCGTGTACGGCGCCGCCGCCGATGACCCGGTTGGTGATGCCGCGCTGGGAGTTGGTCCACCAGCGGCCGTCGAGCAGCATCTGGCCGCCCTTGGTTATCACGCTCCACAGGATCCAGGCCAGGGGCACCATGGCGATCGCGAAGGCCGTCCACATGACGACCCGGGCCAGCTGGTTGCGCAGGGCCCGGCCGCGCGACCTGTGTTCGAACGCGGGCGCGGAACCCTCTGGGTGGCCGGCATCCAGGCGCGCGTCTGGGGTGAGGCCGATCGTGGTCATTCGCTGAACGCCTTGCTGTGGTTGATCACGATGCGCGCGATCGAGTTGACCACGAAGGTCAGCAGGAACAGCACCAACCCGGCGGCCAGGAACGCCCCGGCCTTCTGGGGGGAGTCGAACTCGGCGGCGTTGTTGGCGATCTTGGAGGCGAAGGTCTCGCCGCCGCTGAACATGGACCAGGACCAGGCTGCGCCGTCGGCCAGCGCCGACAGGATGATCATGACGGCGACCGTCTCGCCGAGAGCCCGGCCGAGCCCGAGCATTGAGGCGCTGATGACCCCGGGCTTGCCGAAGGGCAGGACCGCGGTGCGGATCATCTCCCAGCGGGTCGCGCCCAGGGCCAGCGCGGCGTCCTTGTTTGCCACGGGGGTCTGGGCGAAGACCTCGCGTGAGAGCGCGGTGATGATGGGCAGCACCATGATCGAGAGCACCACCCCCACCGTGAGGATGGTGCTTGCCGCACCGATCCCGCTCCCCTTGAACAGGGGGAACCAGCCGAAGTGGCGCACCAGGAAGCCCTGTATGCCGCTCATGTGCGGCCCGAAGACCTGCAACCCCCACAGCCCGTAGACGATCGAGGGCACAGCGGCGAGCAGGTCGACCAGGGTTGCGGCCGGTCGGCTGAGCCAGCCCGGCGCGTACTGCGTGATGAACAAGGCCACGCCCACGCCGAACGGGACCGCGATCACCATGGCGATGATCGAGGAGAGCACGGTGACCCACAGCAGGTTGGCGATGCCGAACTGCAAGGGGGTGCCGTCGACGTTCCACTGCGTGGAGGTCAGGAAGTTGACCTTGTTCTTGGCCAGGGCGGGCAGGGCCTGGGATATCAGGAAGCCGGCGATCAACGTCACGATGGCGATGACCAGCAGGCCGGCGCCGGTGGCCGTGCCGCCGAAGATGCGGTCGCCGAGCCGCCCCGTGCCTGCGGTGACGCGGTTCGTCATGATCGGACCGCGTCCCTCGGGTTGGGACGGTTCGTCGACGGTAGAGACGCCGGTGTTGCTCGGCACGTCAGCTCAGCCCTGTCTGTTGCGCGGTTAGGAGAGGGCCTCGATTGCCGAGGCTACCTTGGTCTGGACTGCGGCAGGCAGCGGTGCATAGCCGATGTTCTGCAGCGTGGCCTGCTCTTCGGTCGAGGCGAAGAACTTCAGGAACACCTTGGCCAGTGGGGCCTTGGCTGGGGTCTTGGCCTTGGAGCAGACGATCTCGTAGGTCACCAGCAGGATCGGGTAGGCCCCGGCCTCCTTGGTGGCGTAGTCCAGCTCCAGCTTGATGTTGTTGCCCTCGCCGGCCTGCTTGGCGACTGCGACCGCCTTGCCGACCGCCTTCCCGGTCAGCTCCACGGGGCCGGCGCCGTTGTCGATCTGGGCGATGCCGAGCTTGTTGTCCTTGGCGTAGGACCACTCGGCGTAGGTGATGCCGCCGTCGGTGGACTTCACGGCATTGGCGACTCCCGCTGACTTCTCCTTGCCTTCGCCCTTGCCGGACCACTTCTTGGCCGGGTCTGCGGGCCAGTCAGCGGCGGCAGCGGCGTGCAGGTACGTGGTGAAGTTCTCGGTCGTACCGGACTCGTCCGAGCGGAAGAAGACCTTGATGGCCTGCGCCGGGAGGGTGACGCCGGGGTTGATTGCCGCGATCGCCGGGTCGTTCCACGTAGTGATGGCGCCGTCGAAGATCGTGGCGGTCACGGCGGGGGTAAGGATCAGCTTGTCGACACCTTTGAGGTTGTAGGCGACGGCGATGGGTCCGGTCACCATGGGCAGGTTCCACGCGGGCGACCCGCAGGTCTTGTCAGCGTCACCCTGCTCGATGCTGGTCGAGCCGGCTTTGGCCACGTCCTTCAACGCCGAGTCGGAACCGGCGAAGTCGACCTGGCCGGCGATGAACTGCTTGATGCCGGCACCCGAACCGGTCGGGTTGTAGTTGAGGGTCGCGTCCGGGCACGCGGTCTGGAAGT
>JBDTMW010000210.1:0-4597 GCA_039934065.1 Actinomycetota bacterium
AGATCGACAAGATCGCCCGCAAGAGCGAGAACCCGTCGATCACCCGCGACGTGTCCGGCGAGGGCGTGCAGCAGGCGCTGCTGAAGATCCTCGAGGGCACCACGGCGTCGGTGCCGCCGCAGGGCGGGCGCAAGCACCCCCACCAGGAGTTCATCCAGATCGACACGACCAACGTGCTGTTCATCGTCGGTGGCGCGTTCGCCGGCCTGGAGAAGCTGATCGAGTCGCGCGCCGGCCAGAAGGGCCTCGGCTTCGGTTCCAAGCTGCACATGGCAAAGGACGCCGGCACGAGCTATGGCGACGTGATGCCCGAGGACCTGATGAAGTTCGGGCTGATCCCCGAGTTCGTCGGCCGGCTGCCAGTCATCACGACCGTGACGCCGCTGGACCGTGACGCGCTGGTGCGCATCCTGACCGAGCCGCGTAACGCCCTGGTCAAGCAGTACGTGCGGATGTTCGAGATCGACAACGTCGAGCTCGAGTTCACGCCCGAGGCGATCGAGGCCGTCGCCGACCAGGCGCTGTTGCGTGGCACCGGCGCCCGCGGGCTCAGGGCGATCATGGAAGAGGTGCTCCTGCCGGTGATGTTCGACGTCCCCAGCGATGACGACATCGCCCGCGTGGTGATCACCCGTGAGGCAGTCCTGGACAACGTCAACCCGACGATCGTCCGCCGCGAGGTCGCGACGCCGCGGGCCAAGCGTCCGCCTCGCAAGGAATCCGCCTAACTCTCCCCGCCCCAACCCCTGCCCGGCCGGGTTCTTGGCGGGCAAGATGGGGTTGTGCCGCCAGACGTTCCGTTCCATCTCGGCCGGGGTGACACCGGTCCGGTCCAGCAGAGCTCCGTCACGTGCGGGTCAGCGTCGCTGACCGTTGCCAGCATGCTGGTCAGCCCGGGGCTCGGCCAGTGGATCGTGAGCGGTATCGACCCCAGGGGCGGCCCAGTCGACTCACGCTCGGAGGCCGAACGTTTCGCCCAGCATGAACGCCAGGTAATGGACCGCACCAACGGGATTCGCGCTGCAGGGGGAAAGCTCAACGTCCCGTGGCCACGCGCGCTGGGCACTCCGCCCTGGGGAGCGGAGAAGGAGCTGGAGTACGGCGCGGCCCGGCCGGGGGCGGCCTACGAGATGCGGTTGCTGCGGTTGGGCTCCCATGACGCCCTTCGTGCCGCGTACCGGGACCTGGTGCGCGTGGTCCGCGAGGGGCTACCGGCGTTGCTCTACATCGGAAACGCCTGGATGCCACGGCATGTGACGCTCGTGATGCCCGCCGGGGGAGACATCGGCTCTCGCCGCGACGATGGAGCCGACGGTGGAGGCGACGGGGGCGGCGACGGGGGCGGCGACGGTGGAGCCGACGATCACGGGGAGCAACAGCTCGACGTCTACGACCCCGCGACAGGCTCGGTGACTGAGCTCGATCCGGAGAGATTTGCGAGTCGCGCACTCAACATTGCCGGCTGGAACGTCCCGTGGATCACCGTCCAGCCCCGCCCGCTCTGACCGGCTCCTTGCGCCGAAATCACCGTTTGCGGGTCCGAGCCGGCCCCAAACGGTGGTCTCGGAGCAACAAGCGGTCCAAAACCGGGGTCAGGGCTTGGGCTCCATGGGTGCCAGCACGATGTCGCGAACCTCGAAGGTGTCTGCCGGCTGGTAGTCCAGGTCGGTGATCCGACCCGCAGCCCTGAGGTCTTCAGCGGCGAGCCGGATCCGCTCAAGCGTGCCGACCGGTCCGGTCAACACGGCCCGCTCCACATCGGCCTTCATGCCGACCTTGGCCTCAGACTTCGCCTTGCGGACGCCGGCGAGGGCAGCACCGACAGCACCAAGGATGGCCGGATCGGCTTGTGCTGCAACGATATCCAGCTCGGTTGACAGAGGCCATGCGGCACGGTGGATCGAACCCTCATGCCACCAGGACCACACCTCTTCGGTGGCATAGGGCAGGAACGGGGCCAACAGTCGCAGCAGCACATCGAGGGCGATCCTCAGCGATGCGCGAGCCGAGGCAGCGGCTGCGTCACCCTGGCCCCCATAGGCCCGCTCCTTGACCAGCTCGAGGTAGTCGTCGCAGAAGGTCCAGAAGAACGCCTCGGTCACCTCGAGCGCGCGGGTGTGGTCGTAGGCGTCAAAACCCTTGGTGGCCTTGACGATCACGTCGGCGAGGCCAGCGAGCATGGCACGGTCGATCGGCAGGGTGACGGCCTCGGCGAGTTCGCCGTCCACCTCACCGAAGGAGAGCGCGAACTTGCTGGCGTTCAGGACCTTGATGGCCAGACGGCGCCCCACCTTCATCTGGCCGGTGTCGTACGCCGCGTCGGTGCCCAGGCGCGCGGCGGCGGCCCAGTAGCGCATCGCGTCGGCGCCATGCTGGACGACCACGTCCTCTGGCGTCTGCGCGTTCCCCTTCGACTTGGACATCTTCTTGCGGTCCGGGTCGAGGATCCAGCCGCTGATCGCCGCATGCTTCCAGGGGATCGAGTCGTGCTCCAGGTGGGCCCGGACGATCGTCGAGAAGAGCCAGGTGCGGATGATGTCCTGGCCCTGGGGGCGCATGTCCATCGGGAAGATCGCCTCGAACAGCTCTTTGTCACCGCGCCAGCCGGCCGCTATCTGCGGGCTGAGTGAGGACGTCGCCCAGGTGTCCATGACGTCGGGGTCGCCGATGAACCCGCCGGCCTGACCGCGCTGCGACTCCTGGTAGCCCGGGGGAACGTCGGCGAACGGATCCACCGGTAGCTGGTCGGTACCGGGCACGATCGGGTGGTCGTAGTCCGGTTCGCCGTCGGCGCCCAGCGGGTACCACAGCGGGATCGCACAGCCGAAGAAGCGCTGGCGGCTGATCAGCCAGTCGCCGTTGAGGCCGTTGACCCAGTTCTCGTAACGGGTCCGCATGAACTCGGGGTGGAAGTCGATCTGCTTGCCGCGCTTGATGAGCGCAGCGCGCAGCCCCTCGTCGCGCCCGCCGTTGCAGATGTACCACTGGCGCGAGGTGACGATCTCCAGAGGCTTGTCGCCGCGCTCGTAGTAGTTGGCCTTGCGCTGGGTCGGAGTCGGCTCGCCCTCCAGGTCGCCCGAGACGCGCAGGGCGTCGACAACGGCGGTACGGGCGCCGAAGGTGGTCTTTCCGGCGAAGGTGGAGAAGAGGGCCTGCCCCGCCTCGGTCTGGATCCACTCGGGGATCTCGGGCTGGATCCGGCCGTTGCGCTGGATGATCGAGCGGGTCGGCAGCTGAAGCTCGCGCCACCACTGCACGTCGGTCAGGTCGCCGAAGGTGCAGCACATGGCGATCCCCGAGCCCTTGTCCGGCTCGGCCAGGTAGTGCGCCACCACCGGGATCTCGACCCCGAACAGGGGTGAGGTGACCATGGTCCCGAACAGGGCGGCATACCTCTCGTCATCGGGGTGGGCGATCAGCGCGACGACCGACGGGAGCAGCTCGGGACGGGTGGTCTCGATGTGCACCGCGGTCCCGTCGGCGCTGTGGAAGGCAACCCGGTGGAAGTGACCCGGGTAGTCACGCGCCTCGAGCTCGGCCTGGGCCACGGCGGTCTGGAAGGTGATGTCCCACAGTCCCGGCGCCTCCGCCTGGTAGGCCTCGCCGCGGGCCAGGTTGCCGAGGAACGCCTCCTGCGCGGTGGCCCGGGAGTGCTCGTCGATGGTGCGGTAGCTGATGTTCCAGTCCAGCGAGAAGCCGATCCGCCGGAACAGCGACTCGAAGGTCTTCTCGTCTTCCACGGTCAGCAGGTCGCACAGCTCGATGAAGTTGCGGCGGCTGATCGGCTGCTGGTCGGCATACTTCAGGCTCTTGCTGCCGCCCTTGTCGCCCTGCTGCGGCGGGACGAAGCTCTCGATGTAGGGCTGGCTTGCGTCACCGCGCACCCCGTAGAAGTTCTGCACCCGACGCTCGGTCGGGAGTCCGTTGTCGTCCCAGCCGATCGGGTAGAAGACCTCGAAACCGGCCATCCGCTTGTATCGGGCCACGCAGTCTGTGTGGGTGTAGGAGAACACGTGGCCCACATGCAAAGACCCGCTCGCCGTCGGCGGGGGAGTGTCGATCGAGAAGACACGGTCGCGGGGCCCTGACAATGCCGCAGCACGGTCGAAGCTGTAGGTGCCCTGCTCGGCCCACGCCTGCGCCCACTTGTCCTCGAGACCGTCGACGGAGGGCTTCTCGGGCATGGTCACGGCGCGGTGCTGGCGAGCGGGGTCAGTCATGGGCCGATCCTCCCAGACGGCACCAGCGCCGGGCGAATCGGTTTGTGCGCCTCCGTTCGCTAGACTTGCCCGCACAGGCGTTGACCCGGCTATCACCGGCGAGCCTCCGGAAGAACGGGCACACAAGTATTGCGGGCACACGACGCGGCTTGAGCCTCAGTAGAACCGGACGGGTGGGCCCGTGAGCGCCTCAGGCCAGAGCGGTCGTGTTTCCTGGAGTGCAGTCTCGATCTCCGGGAGGTGCGGCAAGCGAGGTGGTACCGCGGAGCCGTGAAGGCGTCGTCCTCGTACTGACAGTCCACGGACCGTGTGGGCCTGTTTCGACGAGTTGATGACGGAGATGCGCCGATGACCTACCCCAAGGTCGACTTCCTGCC
>JBDTMW010000211.1:0-4594 GCA_039934065.1 Actinomycetota bacterium
AGCCGGCCTGGCTGGAGATGCAGATCGTGACCCGCTTGGGATAGCGCATCAGCACGCTCTCGACCAGGGCCCCGTCGTGCAGCCGCCACACCGACTTGACCGTCTTGCCCTTGTCCGCCTCGAGGGTCCGCACCGGCGTGAGCAGCTGAGGCAAGAGCCCTGCCACCAGCTCGTCACGGATGGCCTTGGGCAGGTCGCTCATCTCAGCGGGTGAGTCGACCAGTCGCTCGAAGTAGTGGGTGGACAGCTGCTTGGCCCGAAAACCCTTGTGTCCCAACGCCTCGACGGCCGTTTTGCGTTCCGCGGGATCGAGGTCGGCCAGATGGATGGGGGGCTTGCCCCGGCGCGGGGCGGCAAAGACCAGTTCCCCGGGCTTGGGCCGGGCGGTCGACACCACCGCCAGGGCTGTCGGCGCAGACATGCTGGTCGAAGGAGCTACGGGGCTGGTTTGATCGTCGTCAGACATCGCACCCAGTGTCTCAGGCTCAGGCGACGGGACCAACCGCGACTGGGACGAGTAGCGCCAACAGGGCCCAGGCAACCGGAGCCGACAGCAGCAGCGAGTCCATCCGGTCCATGATTCCGCCGTGCCCGGGGAGGATCGTACCCAGGTCCTTGATGCCGAGGTCGCGTTTGATGGTCGACTCGGTCAGGTCACCGAGTGTGGCCGATACGACCAGGGCCAGCCCGACGATGGCTCCCGCCCACCAGGTTCCGTCCATGATGAGCGTGACGGTGGCGATGCCGGCGACGACGCAGGCGAGGGCTGACCCGGCGGCGCCCTCCCAGGACTTCTTGGGGCTGATCGACGGTGCCATCGGGTGCTTGCCGGCCACCACGCCCACGGCGTAGCCCCCGACGTCGCTGCAGATCCCGACGATCAAGAACACCAAAACCCGTTTGGCGCCATCCCGTTCCGCCAGCATCAGACTGGCGAAGGACGCCAGCAGCGGCACGTATGCCGCCACGAAGATACCGCCGGCGATGTCGCGGACGGCGTCGTGCAGTCCGTCAGCCACCCGCCACAGGAGCATGGAGATGCAGGTCAGGCCGAAGCAGACGGTCAGGGCCTGTCCGCCGCCGTAGAAGGACGCCGTGATCATGGCCACGGCGCCGACCAGGCTGGGCAACAACGGGACGTTGATCTTGCCCTGCGCCAAGCCGCCGCGAAGCTCCCAGACACCGAAGCACGCCGCGACGATCAGCACCGCGAGGAAGCCCTCCTTGCGGAAGATGAGGCTCGCGAGGACCACGGCACCGAGGCTCACCCCCACGGCTGTCGCAGTCGGCAGGTTGCGCCCAGCCCGGCTGGGTCTCGTCCCGGGGGGTTCGCCCGCTGCGCGCCGTTCGCTGCGGGAGGGCGGTGTTGTGGTCATACCTTGTCAGCTCGGCCGCCTCAGACTTCGAGGAGCTCCGCTTCCTTGACCTTGAGGATGGAGTCGACGTTGTCGACGTGCTTCCTGGTGAAGGCCTCGAGCTCTTTTTCGGCACGGGTGCCCTCGTCCTCACCGATCTTGCCATCCTTGACGAGGTGGTCGATCTCGTCCTTGGCCTTGCGCCGGATGTTGCGGATCGACACCTTCGCGTCCTCGGCCTTGCTGTGCGCCAGCTTGATGTACTCCTTGCGCCGCTCCTCGGTCAGCTGCGGGAGGTTGATACGAATGACCGTCCCGTCGCTGTTGGGGTTGACGCCGAGGTTGGAGTCCCGAAGGGTCTTCTCGATCTCGCCGATCGAGCTCTTGTCGAACGGCGTGATCAGGATCGTGCGCGCCTCAGGCGTCGCGAAGGACGCCAGCTGCTGCAACGGGGTCTGGGAGCCGTAGTAGTCCACGGTGATCTTGTTGAACATCGCCGCGTTGGCTCGCCCGGTGCGAATGGTCGCGAAGTCCTCCTTGGCGACCTCGATGGCCTTCTCCATCTTTTCCTCGGCCTCGAGCATGGTGTCGTCGATCATCAGGACTCCTCATCCGCAGTAACGAGCGTGCCGATCCTCTCACCCCGGATGGCCTTGGCGATGTTGCCGTCGCCTTCCATCCCGAAGACGATCATCGGAAGCTTGTTCTCGGAGCACAATGCGAACGCAGCGGCGTCGACAACGCGCAGACCCTGCTGCATCGCATCGTCATACGAGACGCGGTCGAGCTTGCGGGCGTCGGTATCGGTCCGCGGGTCGGCACTGTAGACACCGTCCACCCCGTTCTTGCTCATCAGGACCACATCGCACTGGATCTCAAGGGCTCGTTGCGCGGCAACGGTGTCGGTCGAGAAGAAGGGCAGGCCGAAACCGGCGCCGAAGATAACCACGCGGCCCTTCTCGAGGTGCCGGATCGCCCGCAGCGGGATGTACGGCTCGGCAATCTGACCCATGGTGATCGCGGTCTGGACGCGGGTCCCGATGCCGGCCTTCTCCAGGAAGTCCTGCAGCGCAAGGCAGTTCATCACGATGCCGAGCATGCCCATGTAGTCGGCACGCGCGCGGTCCATCCCCCGGCGCTGGAGCTCGGCTCCGCGGAAGAAGTTGCCGCCACCCATGACCACGGCCACCTGGACGCCCGTGGCGGCTGCCGCAGCTATCTGTTCGGCAATGCCACGGACGACGTCAGGGTCGAGCCCCACCTTGCCGCCCCCGAATGCCTCGCCGGAGAGCTTGAGCAACACCCGTTTGTATGTCGGCCGTGCGACGTCGGTGGTCAGTGTGGTCAACGGGGCCTCCCAAGGCATGAAGCTGGGGTATCTGGCGTGAGTCTTCCACAACCTCAGTGATCGGAACGGGTCAGGATCCGACGCGGAACCGGGCGAAGGCCTTGGCCGTCGCACCGGACTCCTCGAGAACCTTGGCGACCGTCTTCTTGGAGTCCTTGGCGAAAGCCTGCTCGAGCAGAACGTTCTCCTTGAAGAAGCCGTTGAGCCGGCCCTCGACGATCTTGGGCAGAGCGGCCTCGGGCTTGCCCTCTTCCTTGGCGGTGGCCTCGGCGACGCGACGCTCGTTCTCGACGATCTCGGCATCGATCTCGTCGCGAGAGAGAACCGACGGGCTGAACGCAGCGATGTGCATGGCGATGTCGCGGGCAGTCTCTTCGTCGCCGCCGTCGGTAGCCATCAGGACGCCGATCTGCGGCGGCAGGTCAGGGCTGGTCTTGTGCAGGTAGCACACCACGTTGGCGGCCTCGAGTCGCGCCACGCGACGGACCTCGATCTTCTCGCCGATCGTGGCGTTGGCCTCGTCCAGAACCTGCTGGACCGGCTTGCCGCCCAGGTCGCTGGCGAGCAGCTCCTCGGGGGTCGATGCCCCGACGCTGACTGCCTGGGCCAGCACCTGGCCGGCCAGCGTGATGAACTTCTCGCCCTTGGCGACGAAGTCGGTCTCGCAGTTGACTTCGACCATCGTGCCGACGCCGTTGCCGGCCTGGGCAGCCACGAGACCGTTGCTGGTTGAGCGGCCTTCGCGCTTGGTGACGCCTTTGAGACCCTTGATCCGCAGGATCTCGGTGGCCTTGTCGTGGTCGCCGTCGGCCTCGTCCAGGGCCCGCTTGACGTCCATCATCCCGGAGCCGGTCGACTCGCGTAGCGCTTTGATGTCAGCGGAGGTGTAGTTCGCCATCGTTATCGCTCTCTTTCATGGGTGCGCGCCGGGTGCGACCAGAGATGGTCGAACCCGGCGCGCTGACTCGTTCAGGGTTCAGCAGGAGTGTTCAGGCCTTGGCGTCTGAGTCCTCGGCGGTCTTGGCGTCGGCAACCTCAGCAACGGGCGCCTCAGCAACAGGAACCTCAGCCGCGGGCGCCTCAGCAACAGGAACCTCAGCAACAGGAACCTCAGCAACAGGAACCTCAGCAACAGGAACCTCGACAACCTCAGCCGCGGGCGCCTCAGCAACAGGAACCTCAGCAACGGGAGTGTCAGCACCGGCAAGAAGCTCGCGCTCCCACTCGGCCATCGGCTCGTCAGCTGCAACGGCGCCTTCTTCGGACACGTCGCTGCCACCACGAGCAGCAGCGCGAGCGATCAGGCCCGCGGCAACTGCGTCGGCCACCACGCGGGTGAGCAGGGTCACGGAGCGGATCGCGTCGTCGTTGCCCGGGATCTTGTAGTCGACCTCGTCAGGGTCGCAGTTCGTGTCCAGGATCGCGATGACCGGGAGCTTGAGCTTGCGCGCCTCAGTGACGGCGAGGTGCTCCTTCTTGGTGTCGACGATCCACACGGCCGAGGGGATCTTGGACATGTCGCGGATGCCGCCGAGGGTCTTCTCGAGCTTGATCTTCTCGCGCTTCATCACGAGGAGCTCTTTCTTGGTGCGACCTGAGCCGGCGACGTCGGCGAAGTCGATCTCCTCGAGCTCCTTCAGTCGGGACAGGCGCTTGCTGACCGTCTGGAAGTTGGTAAGCATGCCACCGAGCCAGCGGTAGGTCACGTACGGCATACCGACGCGGGTTGCCTGCTCGGCGATGGGCTCCTGGGCCTGCTTCTTGGTGCCGACGAAGAGGATGGTGCCGCCGTGGGCGACGGTCTCCTTGATGAACTCGTAGGCATCGTTGATGTAGGTCAGCGACTGCTGCAGGTCAATGATGTAGATGCCGTTGCGCTCGGTCATGATGA
>JBDTMW010000212.1:0-4568 GCA_039934065.1 Actinomycetota bacterium
CTGGTGGTCTTGCTGGTGGTCGGGACCGGAGTCGGTTTCGTGACCGCGGACTTCACGGGTTGGGCCTGTTCGAGGGACAGTGCAGGCTCGCCGGGGACCACGACGGAGTCACGCTCCGTGATGTTGCCGCGGATCTTGTAGTTGAGCTTGAGTGACTGCAGATAGCTTCCACCGTCGGTGCCAGCGAACTCCACGCTCAGGCTCCCGCGCCCACCGATTGCGGTGATGACGTAGGGGCGGGTGAGAGGCCGGTAGTCGACCAGGATCGCCGCGCCCGCAAAACGGATGGCGGCACGCGAGGTGAGCCGGTGACCGTTGACCGAGATCGCCTCGGCACCGGCCTGCCACAGGCCGTTGACGATGATCTGCAGGTCTCTCGCCTGTACTTTCCCCTGGTCAATCTCGGTTGAGGTTCGGGGGTTGCCGCTGGGGCTCTTGGGATCGGCCGCAGCTGCGGCATCATCCAGCGTGAGCACGAGCCCTGGACCGGTGACGGGCACCGTCCCGGCCGCGATCTCGAGACGCGCCAGGTCGGCGGCGAGCACCGTCTGACTCTGCTGGCTCAAGGCCGCGGCCTGGGCGGTGTCGATCTCGGAGCGGACTGTGGTGATCAGGCGGGTCTGGGTCTCGACCTGGGCACGCATCGCCTCGATCCGGCTCACCAGGTAGGCCTTGACCTTGATGGCGCTCGTCTCTGGCGCCCGCAGGGACAGGGCTGAGGTCGCCAGCAGGGCCCCGATCAGCAGGGCCATGGCGACCAGCAGGGGGCTGCGGTGCCCTGTGGCGGGGGGAAGCCCGGACTTTCTCCGGCTCTCGGCCGCCGCCGCGTAACCGGGGTCAAGCGGGCGCTGCATCATCTCGGTGAGCAACGTCATCGACTGATCGGGCCGACCCGTCGGTCCTGCCGGATGACCGCTCACGTGACCAGCCTGCTCGCTCTGGCGGCTCGCACGACGTCCCGTGTCTGAAAGGCATAGAGGATTCCGGCGACCCAGTAGAGGGCCGTGCCCCACCAGGCGAAGGCCCACCCGATCGGCAGTGCGATCGTGGAGAAGAGGCTGGAACCTTGCCCCAGAAGGATGACCGGAAACGCCCAGAGCAGGTCGAATGTGGCGGCCTTGCCGATGAAATGCACTGGTAGCGCTCGATATCCGTAATGCCTCACGACCAGTAGGAGGGCCGTCCCAAAGAGCTCACGGCCGACCAAGACCCCGACCAGCCACCACGGGATGATGCCGCGCCAGGCCAGGCCCAGCAAGGTGGAAAGGATGTACAGCCGGTCGGCCAGAGGGTCGAGCAGCTGGCCCACGCTCGAGACCAGGTTGTAGGCCCGGGCGATCTTGCCGTCCAGGTAGTCACTCACGCCCGAGGCCGTGAGGACCACCACCGCCCAGCCGTCCTGACCACTCAGGATCAGCCAGAGGAAGATCGGCACTCCCACCAGCCGCAGCATCGACAGTGCGTTGGGCACAGTCCAGACACGGTCGGTGATGACAGGACTCCCCTTGGCGCTCCCGTGGACCTGTTCCCTCACGCGAGAGAGCCTAGGCGTTGTATGCCGTCCCGCCGGCCAGGACGTCGCCGGACGCTCCTGACCACCGGTCGTTGCTCACACGCTGTCCCTTTGGCCGCTGACCTTGGCGCGCAAGGCTTCGATACGCTCCCACTGGTCCGAGTCGAGTGCGGCCAGGGCGGCAGGGAACATCCCGTCCTGCTCTTTGAGGATGTGTTCGCGCAACAGCTGCAGGACGTCAGTCAGCCGGTCCGGCCAGGTCGGGTCATCAGGAAGGCCGTCAGCCGCCTCACCGAGCACTTTCTCGACCTCGCGATGCTCTGAGCGCAGTACCGCAACGTGATCGGGAAACGCGTCGGTCATCTCCGGGAAAAGACCCTCTTCCTCCACCACGGTATGCGGAGCCAGGATGTCGAGAATCTGCTGGCAGCGGCTGGCTACCTCCTCGAGGTGCTGTCCTCGCAAATCGGTCTGGATCCGTCCAACCAGCTCAACCGCCGCATCGTGCTCACGGGTCAGCTCGGCGATAGTGGTGATCTGCTGGCAGCCGCAGTACTCACACATCAGACGACTTCCTGGTAACCCACATGGGCGCAAGTCTGACCTGCTGAGATGGATCAAACAAGGCCCAGTCCCGTCTTCGACCGCCGACGAGAACAGGACAATTCGCTCTTTGCGCGAGGGTCCGGAACATGCATACGAGCGTAGTCTTGGATGAGCATGTGGCGCCTGAGCGGTGATTCACGATCCTTAGTATCGGTCCCGCGCTGCGGTGAGCCGCCATGCCGGCGACGCAAGCCGAAGGATGCCCAACGTGTACGACCAGCAGCTGTTTCTTCAGACACTCTCCAGGTTCGCCAGGGTGCTGCCCGGGCACTACGACGTTGAGACCGCCCTGGCTGAGCTCACGGAGAGTGTCACCGGGGTTCTGGGTCTGTTCGGCAGCGGGGTCACCATGGCCGGGGATGGGCGGCTGCGATTCGTCACCGCGGTGAGCGAGGCTGCAGGCGAGCTGGAGCGTATCCAGGAGGACCAACAGTCGGGCCCGTGCCAAGACGCCTTCGACTCTGGGGAGTCGGTTCGGGTCACCGACGTACGTCTGGAATCCGCCAAGTGGCCTGAGTTCGCGAAGGCGGCCAGCCGGCTCGGAGTGGCAGGTGTCGCCGGGATCCCGATGCGGCTTGCGGACGAGGTCGTCGGTGCCCTCAACATGTACGCTGGCGAGCCGCGGGAGTGGTCGGACGATGACATCGCGGTGGCCTGCGTGCTAGCCGACGTGGCCACCAGCTATGTCATCAACGCGTCCAAGATCCGCCAGCAGCAGCAGCTCAGCGAACAGCTGCAGCAGGCGCTGGAGTCGCGGGTCGTCATCGAACAGGCCAAGGGAATCACTGCGCAGCTACGTGCGGTAACGGTGGATCAGGCCTACCTGCTGATGCGCGGACACGCGCGTAGCAACAACGCCAGCATGCGGGTGGTCGCTGAGGCCATCGTTTCCGTGGGGCTCCAGGTCTGAGCGTCGATCCACCAGGCTCCGACCTGCTGCTTGGTTGGTTTTGGGTGTAATGTTCGAAATGGCGCATACCTCTGGAACCATGGATGTGCGTACTTGTCGCCGGTGCTGCTCCAGACTGTTGGTGGCCCGTCCTATTTCTGTTAGGGCCACCGAAACGAGTACTCCATGGCGCAGCCTCAGGGCAAACCCCGCCTCGTTTCCGCGCCTGCTGTCGACTCGGGGCAGATCAAGACACACATCACCCGTCAGGTGGTCGTCGTTGAGGCTGCCGGCACACTCAGCGACGTCGGCGCGAGTCTGGACCGTGCGATTCAGATGGGTCTGGCCGACGTGCCCCGCGGCGTCGCCTGCGACCTCTCAGCAGTCAGCGACGGTCGACTGCCGGACGCGGTGTGGCTGCTCGCGACGTCAGGTCGGCATGTACGCGACTGGCCCGCGATTCCCGTGGCGGTGGCCTGCCCCGACGGACGCGTCCGCGAGGCACTGAACCTCCATCCCCTGGGCCGGCAGCTGATCGTGGAGCACTCGATACTGTCCGCGTTGACGAAGGTGCTGGCAACGCCCGCGCTCGCTGTTGAGTGGCTACGACTGGCTCCCCACCCCACCGCACCTCGCGCCTCGCGGGACTTCGTCACTCGTACCCTGATGGACTGGCGGCTGGGCGGGGTCATCGCATCCGCTTCAGTTGTGATCAGCGAGCTGGTGACCAACTCGACGATGTATGCCGGATCTGACATCGTCCTCTCCATCGCGTGGGACCAAGGGGCACTCCGTCTGACGGTTCGGGACAACAGCCCGCGACCGCCGCATCAGCGGCATGCAGTCCTGGACTTGCACGGGCGAGGTCTCACGATCGTCGCTGGTCTCTCACGCGCCTTCGGGGTTCTGCCCACCGCCGACGGGGGCAAGGTGGTGTGGGCCGTGTTGGACGCGCCCAGACGGCCCCCCTCGGTGCGCTCGGGCCGATCAGGCCATGCCATCAAGGAGTATCCGATGTCAGCCGTGCTTGCCGGCCTCCCGGGCCCAGTCCGACGCGCGATGCCTCTGGCAGTTCGCGACGCGAAGCGTCCAGCAGTCGAGCCGAGCGCCAGCCATGCAGCACTGGTGCGAGTACCCCGGGCCGCCCGAACACTGGCTGTGGCACGAGCAGGTATGGCGCAGAGTTCCGAGCTTCACGCGTACGCCGACCCGTCCAACTACCTTGGATGACCGCGGCCGCCACTGCGTGTCCTGTCGTTCCCCCCGGCCGCAAGGAGACCAGTCATGAGCTTCATCATGGGCAAGAACACCGCCGTCGACGGCAAGGAATTCGACCAGGTGGTGACCAGTACAGTCTTGGCCATGCGTCGCAGCCTGGGTGTCACGACGGCCGAGCTGGCCAAAGCGTCCGGCATTCCTCGTTCGAGCATCGAGGCGATCGAGCGGGGCGGCACGTCAACAAGCGCCGAGCGCCACGACATCGCGACTGCAGTGGGCTGGCTCTCGAACCACAACACGGCCCAGAGACTCACCGGTCTGCCATCAGTGCCTTGATCCCCA